>PHBN01000083.1 GCA_002840635.1 Deltaproteobacteria bacterium HGW-Deltaproteobacteria-1 | reverse complement strand
TGCCCCGGTGACCACCGCATTTAAAATCCAGGGTAAAACTTTCATTTCCAGTTCAACCGCATCAGGATGGATGTATTTGCCGTTGGCCAGTTTATATTCCTCTTTGAATCGGCCGGTGATGTATAAAAATCCATCATCATCCAGACGTCCCCGATCTCCCGTTCGCACACCCCGCATCCCGTTCATTTCTACAATCACTTCTTGCGTTTTTTCCGGTTTTTTGTGGTACCCGATCATGCATTGGGGGCCGAAGCAAATAATCTCACCATCATCATTGTTCTCGCCTGTCCGTGAACGATCAATGACAACTTTTGTTTTATTAATGGGTTTGCCAACCGACCCCAGGCGATTGCCCATTAACGGGGAGTTGATGGTAATAGCCGGAGACGTTTCGCTTAGGCCATAGGCGTCATAGGTTGGGATTCCCACATCGATAAAGAATTTGGCAATTTCCACGTTCATGGGAGCGCTGCCGGTAACCGCGTTTTCCAGGCACCCTCCGAAGCGGGCCCGAATCTTTTTCAAGACAATCTTATCCAGGATTTTATACTTCAAGCCGGCATTGCCTTTTTAAGCCGCCTTCTTCCCGCATCTTGGCCCAGACCCCGTTATAGACCTTGTTAAAAATCCTGGGCACGGTAATCATGAATGTGGGTTGTATTTTGGGTAAATCTTCAATTAGCGTCTCGACCGATCCCATAATTCCGATAGATCCCCCTCTCAGGATAAAAGCATGTAAATCAGCCGTAATCCCGAAAGAGTGCGCCCAGGGAAGCATGGAGATGCACCGGCTCTTTTCGGTTAAGTTTAAAAACCAGGCCAAGCCCGCCTTGACGTTTTCCGCCAGATTGCCATGAGAAAGAAGAACGCCCTTTGGTTCGCCGGTGGTCCCCGATGTATAAATCAAGACCGCGACATCGGAATGCTTTGGCTTTCGGGAAGGCACGGGGTTCTGCTCTCCTTTTTTCTCCAGTCCGGCCATCGTGTTTCCCCCTGTTCCGTCGATCAGGTATATCTGCTTGAGGGTCGGAATTTCAGAGGCGAAATCTTTCACTTTGTCAAAAATTTCAGGCTTGGAAACAAACAGGATCTTGACCTCGGCATCTTTTACGATATACTTCCACATGGAGACCAATTCTTTTTCATACATGGGTACGTAGGCTGCACCCAGGCCCTGTGTGGCAATCTCCCCAATCACCCATTCCTTCCGGTTGTTGGCGATGATCCCGACGGTGTCACCCGCTCCAACGCCAATCGCTGCCAGTCCCGCCCGCAAATTATTCACACGCGTTGCAATTTGACTGTACGTTACCCATTGATAAATCCCGGCACTGTCTTTCTCGCCAATGAGCAGGTTGTTTGCATATTTAACGGCGCTGTTTTCGAAAATTTCCACTAAGTTGTCCGGTGTCTCATACTTGTCACTGTACTCGCCATATTCAAAAATCGCCATAAATGCCACCCCGCCTTTCGTCACTTTTTATTTTTGAATGGACCTGAAGTTCACCGCTGACAAATAATACCTGGTTAATGGTTTTGCGTTGTTTTTGTCTGTAAATCTATTGATGGTGCTGTTTCTTTAGACGAGCTGGATACCGCAGGTTTAGTATCATACCATAAATTGCTGTGAAAGAATCGTTAACTCTTATTTGATGGATACTCCCTGCGCTGCTTTGCAGAATATTAATATTCATTTGCCAAGTCAAGGGAATTTGGTTTTCATATCAAAAAATCCAGGATAGTGAACCCCGCACGGAAACATGATTCCCCAAACGTTGCCCGCAAATCATTTCTCAGACTCAAACGACTACGCCAGTGCTTCTTCCCTGTGCTGCCACAATGCATTGAAACCGTCGATTGCAACATTAAACACCCTCTTTTTGTGATTTTATTTATTTGATCATCACCAGCAGCATTTTATATTTTGTTATGGCTTTAAGTGCGTGGGGCTTATTGGCCGGCATGATGATCATTTCTCCTTCTTTGACCGGATAGGGTTTTTTGTCGATGGTAATCTCGGCTTCACCTTCAAGCAGAAAAACCACTGCGTCAAAAGGGGCCATATGTTCACTTAACCCCTGCCCCTGATCGAAAGCAAAGACGGTCATTGTTCCTGCCGGTTTCCTGATAATCTCCCGACTGACCACAGAATGATCCTGGTAGGCCGCCATGTCTTTAATCTTCAAGACGTCAGTCAGATTGCCTATTTGAGTGATGTTTTCAACCATGATTCTCTCCTTTTCTGCCGTTAAAATAGAAATTTTATGTTTGAACACCGGACATCGAAGTTGACTAATACCATTATTGGAAATCTTAAAAAAAACAGTTCAAAAGGGGTTTGATTTGACTTAAATTAAAATTTAAATGAATTTATTACGGGAAATTGAATTAATCGGCAAAATGAATATCCCTCCGTGCCTAATGAAATTGAATGCTTTCAGCAGACATCCCATCATTTCTCAGGTATTCACTTTTATCCTTCATGGATAGGAAAATTTGTTGACATAAAAAATCAATCGCATTATAGTCACCCCCGCTCGAAACCGGTATTATCCGGACGAGTGAAGTTTATCGTATTGATCCTACTGGGGAATCGTTCAATGGTAGGACGACGGACTCTGACTCCGTTAATCAAGGTTCGAATCCTTGTTCCCCAGCCAATGTTACAACCTTTTTCCCTCGGCTTTTTTAGCCCACGAATCCCTCAGAGCTACAACTCGATTGAAAACCGGTTTACCAGGTTCTGTATCCGGATCAACGCAAAAATACCCAAGCCGCTCAAACTGATACTGGCTTCCCGGCACGGCGTCTTTCAGGCTTGTCTCGACACAGGAAGTGATCAGAGTCTCCAGAGAGTCCTGATTCAGATATTGTAAAAACTCTTCTTCTCCGCCAGGATCCTGAATGCTGAAGAGCCTGTCGTAAAGACGCACCTCTGCGGGCACGGCATCCTGAGCCGAAACCCAGTGGATCACGCCCTGCACCTTTCGTCCGTCGGCCGGCGGTCCGTTGAGGGTTGCCGGATCATAAGTACAGTGCAGCTCAACCAATTCGCCAGCTTCATCTTTTACCATGCCTTCATACTTGATAACATAGGCATTGCGAAGACGCACTTCCCGCCCCGGTCCGAGACGATGATATTTTTTGGGCGGGTCCTCCATAAAGTCGTCGCGCTCGATGTAGAGCACCCCGGAAAAGGGAACCTGTCTTGAACCCAGCTCCGGACGCTGCGGATGGTTCTGACACTCAAACTGTTCAGACCGGCCCTCTGGATAATTGTCGATGACTACCCGCAAGGGACGCAAAACACACATCGCCCGGGGCGCCTTTTCGTTTAAATCCTCGCGGACACAGTGCTCCAGCACGGACACATCAATGAGGTTGTCGTTTTTGGCCACGCCGATTTCGGCACAGAAGTTCCGGACGGCCTCCGGCGTGTAACCTCGACGACGCATTCCCGTCACAGTGGGCATACGCGGATCATCCCAGCCCCGTACGTAATTTTTTTTCACCAGCTCAATGAGTCTGCGCTTGCTCAAAACCGTATAACTTAAATTAAGGCGGGCAAACTCAATCTGGCGCGGCCGGTTGCCGTCAATCAGCCTCTCCACGATCCAGTCATAAAGGGGACGGTTGTTTTCGAACTCCAGGGTACAGATGGAATGGGTAATTCCTTCCAGGGCATCGGAAAGGCAGTGGGCAAAATCGTACATCGGGTAAATGACCCATTTATCGCCCGTCCTGTAGTGGGGTTCCCGCTTGATGCGGTATAGCACCGGATCCCGCATAACAATATTGGGAGATGCCATGTCTATTTTCGCCCGGAGGGTATGAACGCCGTCAGCGAACTCGCCCTGCCGCATCCGGGTAAAAAGGTCCAGATTCTCTTCCACCGAACGGTTTCGGTAAGGGCTTTCCTTCCCCGGTTCAGTGAACGTTCCCCGGCTTTCCCGCACCTCGTCGGCGCTCAGGCTGCACACATAGGCGTTGCCGGTTTTGATAAGCTCCACCGCAAACATATAAAGTTTCTCAAAATAATCGGAGGCGTAAAAAAGACGATCTCCCCAGTCAAAACCCAGCCACCGGACATCGCGGATAATGGACTCGACATATTCCATGGACTCGCCCAGCGGGTCCGTATCATCAAGCCTCAGGTTGCAGGTTCCCTGGTATTGCGCGGCAATGCCGAAGTTGAGGCAAACGGACTTGGCATGTCCAATGTGGATATAACCGTTGGGCTCGGGTGGGAAACGGGTGGCGACACGTCCGTCGTGTTTGTTTTCCCGGAGGCCTTCTTCGATGATGTCCCGGATAAAATCGTTCTGGTTTGGGTTTACCGGTTGCGTCATAATATATAAAAAACTCCTTGTGCCTTTTGAATTCTTAAGAACCCGGGGCACCGAACGGATGCCCCCCAATATTAAAAGCAGCCCCATTGATCTTCATGATCGAACTCTGTCATTCCGTCATGGATGCCTAGGTGGTATTGTCTGTCAGGCGTCTTGAGGCAAATCAACACCCGATTGCTTTTTTCAGATTATCCATCTTCATATTGCCGCCGGACATAATCATTACCACCCGCTTGCCGGTAAGCCTGTCCCTGATTTTGTAAGCCGCCATCAGCGATGCGGCCCCGGCGGCTTCCGCTAGATTACGTGTGGTGTTCAGCGCCATCCTGACCCCTTCGAGTATCTCATCTTCGGTCAGGAGAACAACATCGTTGATGGTGTTTTTCATGATCACATAAGGCAAATGAAATACCGTTCTTGCAGCGAGTCCGTCGGCAATCGTATGGGCGTCATCCAGTGTTACAATTTCCCCCTTTTTCCATGAATTGTAGAATGACGACGCATTCTGGGCCTCCACACCAATGATTTCGATATCCGGCTTGATCGCACGGGCGGTTTTCAGAAGCGATGCGCAGCCCGCTCCGCCTCCTATGGGGCAAATAATGGTATCGGCCAGGGGCAGGTCTTCCATAATCTCCAGTCCCATGGTTGCAAGGCCATTTAAGATTTCCGGCTCGTTTCCCTGCTGGACATAATAATAACCGGCACTGTCCACCAGTTCATCACAGTATGACTGGGCATCGTAGAAATCTTCACCGTGTACGATGACCTCCGCACCATAGCTTTCAATAATTCTGTTAATCTCCGGATTGTAGTCTTCCGGCACAACCACCGTGCAGGGGACATGAAACCATTGTCCGGCCCATGCCATCGCCAGGCCATGATTGCCTCTGGTCGCCACAAGGATTCCGGTTTCCAGTTCTTCCCTGGACATGTGATGAAAAAAATTCAGCGCCCCCCGGATCTTGAACGATCCGGTCGGGTTGTGGTTTTCATGCTTGACGAACGCTTCGCAGCCCAGAAGCCGGGAAAGTTCCGAATAGCAGATCAGATTCGTTCTGTTGAGGTATTTGGAAATAACCGATTTGGCCATTAACGTTTTTGTCAGATTGACCTGTTCGCTCAGCGCCTCGTATTTTTTCTGCATATATGTATCCTCCTTGAACGTTGCCAGCTTATCTTTTTTGCGCCTGCTTTTCCACTACGATCTAAAAAACTTTTCTCACCCCGCAGGAAGGGGGTCAGCCCGTGTGCCTGATAATCATTTCCGCATAACGTTCGGCGGCCCCCATATTGGCAAGAACAACCGCCCGGCCGCTCCTGACTGAAGTCTTCCATGGACGGCCCGTAAAAAATCACCCTGCCCCAGGCAGCCGCTTCCAGAATATTCTGACCGCCTTTCGGAACCAGCGAACCCCCGCAATAGACGATCGTCCCCAGCGAATATATTTTGAAGAGTTCACCAATCACGTCGACAACAATCACCTTTTCATTCCGGCGCGGCCGCCCGCCATTGATCTCTGTAAAGGTTATGATATCATTCAATCCCGCCTGTCGCAAAACACCGATCACGTCGCGGGTTCGCTCTATGTGTCGCGGGACCAGAATTAATCTGAATTCGGGATAACGCGCAAGCAGTTTTTTATAGGCGTCAATGACAGCGCCTTCTTCGCCAGGGTGAGTACTACCAGCAACAAGGAATTTTTCATTTTTTTGAACTTGCAAACGCGAGGCGATGTCTTCGTGGAGGGCAGGGGATGCCATTGCCGCAAGGGCGTCATACTTGGCGTTGCCCAGAACCTTGATTTTTCCCGACGCCATTCCAATGCCGGCAATTCTTGATGCGTCAATATCGGAAATCATCCCGGCTTCAGCAATATTCTCAAGAATCCGCCGCCAGAAAAATACCGTCTTTTGATATTTGCCAAAAGAGCGGGGGGAAATTCTTCCGTTAACAATGAAAGATGGGATGCCGCGCCTGTTGCAGGCGGCCAGAAAATTCGGCCACAGCTCCGTCTCTACCAGGGCAAAAACATCAGGACGAACAAGATCCAGTGTCTTACCGACAGCAAACGGAAGATCTAGCGGAAAATAGATAAAGGCATCCGCCTCCTTCACCAGTCGCTTAGCCATACCCTGACCGGTTTCCGTGGATGTTGAAACAATCACCTGCACGTCCGGTCTTTTCGTTTTTAAGGAAGCAACGATCGGGGCGGCGGCTGTCACCTCGCCTACGGATACCGCGTGAATCCAGACGCGCCTGCCTTCTTTGAGCCCGGCAAGTATTGACTCCTGTCTACCGCCAAGCTTCTGGATGAAACTATTGCGGTATTTGCCGGTGATCAGCATTTTCAGAGAGAAAAATAAAAGGCCCGGAACAGCAGCAATCAGCAAAAGGATATTATACAAAAATCTCATGGGCGCATATTCAAATTTTTCGTGTGCCGTGTCAAGCAGAAAGGCGTGGGGATGATATTAGCCCACAGTCTATCATCCCGTTACAGTTGACAGGTGCAATGCTTTGGTATATTTACTTTATGACAGAGGAGAAAATTCCATGAAACTGATTGCCCCTTCGATCCTTTCCGCCGACGGCGGAAAGCTTGGTGAAGAGATTGCCGCGGTGGAAAAAGCCGGTGCGGACTGGATTCATGTGGACGTCATGGACGGTCATTTCGTCCCAAACATTACCATGGGACCCGCCATTATCGGCGCTCTGCGCAAGTCTACCACATTACCATTTGACGTGCATCTGATGATCAAGAATCCGGACAGATATATTGAATCCTTCGCCGCTGCAGGCGCCGACTACATTACCGTCCACGTGGAGGCGGCAAGTCATCTACACCGTACCGTGGAACTCATCAAAAATGCGGGGAAAAAAGCGGGCGTTTCTTTAAATCCGGCAACGCCGCTTTCGCAAATCGAAGAAATTCTTCCGGATATTGACCTTCTGTTGATTATGTCGGTCAACCCCGGATTCGGAGGACAGCGGTTTATCAAAAGTTCTCTGGATAAAATCACACGGGCAAGTGCGATGATGGCGAAGCTTCCGCAAAAGCCCCTGCTGGAAGTGGATGGAGGCGTCAACCTTGCGAATATCACTGCAATTGCACAGGCCGGCGCGGATGTTCTTGTCGCCGGCGCTGCGGTATTCGGCACTGCCGACTATGCACAAACCATCGCCGCCCTGAAGCTTGCTGCCAATAAAAGCTGATGCCTCTTCATCGGCAAAAAAATACGGCGGCCCCATTTTGAACGCTGGCCGCCGCATGATCAATTTACAACCGGTTATTTCTTGCTATAGTCATAGACCCCCCGGCCGGATTTGCGACCGAGGTTGCCGGCACGAACCAGTTTGCGCAAAAGAGGCGACGGCCGGTATTTATCACCCAGTTCCCGGTGCATTCCTTCACAAATCCGAAGCTGCGTGTCCAGACCGATCAGGTCGCCCAGCGCCAGGGGCCCGATGGGGTGATTGCAGCCGAGCTGCATCGCTTTATCAATATCTTCAGCCGTGGCGAGGCCTTCATCCAGCACAAAGAAAGCTTCATTAATCATGGAGCATAAAATCCTGTTGACAACAAAAGCTGGTGCTTCATTCACCATGACGACTTCCTTGCCGATTTTTTTGCCCCAGGCTTTGGCAATCTCGACCGTCTCGTCCGACGTTTGCTG
Source organism: Deltaproteobacteria bacterium HGW-Deltaproteobacteria-1 (assembly GCA_002840635.1). Lineage (GTDB taxonomy): Bacteria > Desulfobacterota > Syntrophia > Syntrophales > Smithellaceae > UBA8904. Next base: position 5,679 of record PHBN01000083.1, on the reverse strand, counting down.
CCCGCGGATCACTTCCAGCAATCGCATCACCGGAACCGGGTTAAAAAAATGCGTGCCGATAAAACGCTCCGGCCGTTTCGTAATCGAGGCCATTTCCGTAATGCTCAGGCCCGAGGTGTTGGTGAAAAACAGGCAGTGCGAAGGAACAACAGCTTCCAGTTCCGCATAAACTTTTTTCTTCAGATCCATGAGCTCTATAACCACTTCCACAACAACATCGGCATTCGCGGCCGCTTCCTTCAGATCAAGCGTCGGCTTGATCCGGCCAAGAATTTCATCCATCTGTTCTTTAGTGATTTTGCCCTTTTCCGCATCTCGGTTCAGGTTCTTTTTAATGGTGTTCATGCCGCCATCGATAAACCTTTGCTCAATGTCTCTGAGGGTGACGTCGAAGCCCGCTGCGGCGCAAACCTGTGCAATTCCATTGCCCATCAAGCCCGCACCCAGCACACATATTTTTTTAATTTCCATAAAAGCCTCCATATTATTTATTGTCAAGCAGGCGCTCCCCGCTTTGAAACCGCAAACAGACTATTCAAAAAGGATCAGGGCTGTGAGCCTAAGGATCAAGCGCGGGATCGTATAGTGATTGTATGTTTGCCCGCCCAAGCCCAATCGCAGCGTAGCATATCAGCCTTTTCAACAACCGGCCAAAGATGTTGGACGGTAGCAGACAGACAACCGTCAAGTCAAGAAAAATACCTGACTTTTTTGTTGATCCAGGAGCGGCAATGTGTAAAAATCAATTATGCACATTCTTATTGACGGCTATAATCTGATCCGGCAGTCTATCGACCTCAAGCGCTTTGAACGACATAGCCTTGAGGCGGGGCGCAAGGCCCTGATTGACTGGCTTTCCCGATACCTCAAACGGAAAGATCACCGCATTACCGTCGTTTTTGACGGTTGGATCAGCGGTTCAGCGCAGGAAGAACGGGACTATCTTTCAGGCATTCAGATCATTTACTCGAGCCGGGGCGTCAAGGCCGATGATGTTCTGAAAAGAATTACGGCCTCTACCGATGAAGAAATACTTGTGGTGTCTTCCGATCGGGAAATCACCTCTTTCGCCTCACGCAAAGGCAAAGCTACATTATCATCGATTGAATTTGAATCGATTGTAAACAGACAGCTGACAGCTCCGGGCGATGACTTCCCGGAACAAAAAGACGAGGGCGAAGAAGAATCCGGACACCCGGCCGGTAAAAAAGGTCCCGCCCACAGGCTGCCCAAAGCCAAAAGACAGGCCCAGACTAAAATCAGGAAGCTTTAATTAGCGCAGGCTTTGATCAAAAAACGCTCCAGCAGCAACTGCGGATCCGTAGCCGAAGATTTCATGGCCCGGTCCATATCCAGCAAATCATCCAGATATTTCACTAAAACAGGATAGGGAAACCGGCCACAATGACGAAGGGCGTTGTAAATCACAAAGGGATGCTTGTTGACCAGCAGATCATCCTTGCGGGATACATCTGACGCCAGACCGGTCACAGCGGGATAAATGTTTTTCTGAAATGTGCCATATTCCATATTTGAATTGAACCTGGGAAGCTTCCCCGAACGGATAAGCAGGGATGCCTGTAAAAGCATGCGTATTTCTCGGCTGATCATGGTCAGAATCATCAAATGATGCATTCCCTGGTCAAGCATTGCCTTCAGGGCAAGAAGCGCCGCCTGCGCATTTTTTTCAGCAAGGGCGGTTGTTAAATCGAATATCGAATCCTCTTTCGTTTTCCCTACGACCTCCTCCACGTCCTTTTCTTCTATAACGGAACGATCACCGACGAAAGAAATGAGTTTCTGCAGCTCGTTTAATGAAGGACGCAGCTGAAATCCGGTCTTTTTCCCCAGGGCGATCCAGGCCGAGGGAGCCAGGCCCTTTCCGTTGCGGCCAAGTAATTTCTGCGCTTCAAGTTTAAATGTTTCCCCGGTGGCCGATTCTCCTTTTATCGCACCAAAATGCAGGACAATGCCTGCCTTGTCGATCACCTTGAAAATCTTTTTTCTCTTATCAACCGCTTCGGCAGTCAAAATCAGGCAATTCCCTGCAGGAAGCCCCTTGTCCAGAAGTTCTTCAAATTGCTCGGATAAATCCTTAATATTGTCCGACATCCATCCTTGGTTTTCACATATTTCAACTATCCGCGGCAGCCACTTATCCCGGTCACCGCCCGAATCTTCATCTACGGCCTTACGCCATTGCTCATTGGTGATTTTCTGCCATCCGGCACCCCGGATATCTTCCCAGGCAAAGCCGGACACCTTCAAAAAGGCCAGAAAGTATTTTGCAGCTTTATCGGGACTTTCATCGATGTTGTCATGGATTTTCCGGATCAGATCACCCAGATTTTCACGGGATTGAAAAATCGTTGTGTTTTTTATGACAACAATCTTCGAGCCGCCTAAAAGCGACGGCGCAAGTAGATGGTCTTTTAAAAGATCAATGTCTTCATTTCCACCATCAATAAAAAAAAGGCCGAAATCACGGTCGGCCACAGGGACAATCACGTCCAGTATTTGCTGGAGCGCTTCGCCAAGCAGATACTCTTCTTCACCATACAATAGATAACAGGGCGCAACTTTTCCCTTCTTTAAGCCTGCAATAATTTGTTCCAGGGTCATACATGACTCTCAAGGAGAAGATACTTTTGAGTTTAAACAATGACATATTTCTTGATATGCTTTACAACTTCTTCCGGTTCGTCAATAAGTTGAATCATCTCAAGATCAAAAGGAAGGATCATATTCTTTTGCACCATGCTGTCCTTCAACCAGTCAAGCAGCCCCTGCCAGTATTCTCTGCCCATCAGGATTACCGGGAAGCTTTTCACTCTTTTTGTCTGGATCAGTGTCAGTGCTTCAAAAAACTCGTCCATCGTCCCGTAGCCGCCCGGCATGATTACATAAGCCATAGCATATTTGACAAACATGACTTTGCGAATGAAGAAATATTTATAATCAAGCTGAAGATTGGCGTAGGGATTGGGTTTCTGCTCAAAGGGCAATTTGATATTCATCCCAACGGATTGGCCGCCCGCGTCCGCTGCACCTTTATTGACCGCTTCCATAATCCCGGGGCCACCACCGGTAATGACGGCAAATCCATTCTGAGCCAAAAGCGTCCCCAGTTTTTCCGCCATATGATAATACTTATCATCGGGTTTGAGGCGGGCCGAACCAAAAACAGTCACAGCATTATGAACCTTGGAAAGAACTTCGATGGATTCTACAAATTCCGCCATAATGCGAAAGATCCGCCATGATTCTTCCTTGGATATTTCATCTATAACGTATTGCTTTTCCATACTGCTCATTCCCGATTGTTTTTCTCTTCTTCTTGACCGAAGGCTTCTCATAAGCCCGTCTGACTTTCAATTCCTTGAATAATCCGCTTTTCGAAAGTTTGTTTTTCAGAATCTTCAGTGCTTTTTCGACATCATTATCAATAACCTTAACTTCCAATTTTCTTCCTCCTCATGCATTGTTACAGACATTATTTTTTAAATTTTTCGGCTTTTAGACGCAAAAAAAGGGCAGCACGACGCAAGCAAAATCGCCCTGCATCGTCAACTACCCTGAAATTTCCAATAAAGTTAAATCACGCTCCCTGCCTGGAAACCACTCTTTGCGGACGTTTAGAAGTCCTCATTTTTCTGATGATTTCCCACGGTTACCCGTATGCAACTTGTTATCCGCGGCAAAATGTTTAAATTCAAACACGATACCCCGAACAATGATGCATTCATATATGTGATCTGATTAAAAATTGCAACAAAAATAAATATATTTATCTCTCTGCGGATGTTTCATCATTGCAGAAATTACGTTTTCAGGCGTAATCGGTTTTTTTTGCTTTAGACAATTATGTGGTAAATGAGCCAACGGTCAGGATAGCGCCATGATATTATGAATGAATCTGTGAAATGCGTTTCTTTTTTCTCTCCCGGTTCCAGGCGTCACTTTCATATTTTTTGACCAGTTGTCGGCTCAATGCCTTTTCAGCAGGCGTTAACGTTCCTTCCGTCATGTCGATTCTCAGTTCATCAACAAACCCTTTTTTCAAAGCCGAACAAAGCGTCTCCACAGAAACAGACGCAGGAAGCAGCTCATTAACGGCCGTAACGGATCTTCTAAGTTTTACATAATGCTCCGGCACATCGGACGACAGAATCATGGCAGCTGTCTCAGCCGGATCAAATGTCATCAGCATTGATCCGTGCTGGATAAATCCTCCGCGTATTCTTGTCTGGGCACTCCCGCAGATTTTCCTGCCGGCTACCATAAGTTCATTGCCGGCGGGAACCGAAAAACAACATGTGTTGAGGTCTGGTTCCTTGCACGCTCCTATTGATGAGGCTTCAGCCAGCTTCGCATGGATGCCCAAATTGGAAAGTCCGCGTAGCAGGCAAAGGCTGATTATTTTATATGTTCCGGCAATATCATTGGGAAAAAGACCTGTCGAACTCCCTGCCACGATAGAGTAAGTGATTTCGTCGCGGTGATATACAGCCTTGCCCCCGGTTATCCTTCGGACAACCTTCACATCCGATAACAGGCACAGGTCATAATTAATCTCTTTTTTTAATTCCTGAAAATAACCGATAGAAACTGCCGGCCGGCTCCAGCCGTAAAAGCGCAATGTTGGCGGTTTGTCGTGATGGATGGTTTCCAGAAGAACAGCTTCGTCGATGGCCATGTTTTCAGCGGCGCTGCATGACCGGTAGTTAAGAAAACGCCAGATCATAAATGAAATTCATTCGGCTTCCTGCTGCATAACAAAATCATGATAACCCGAAGCATCCAGAAGATCATCCAGCTGTTCCATGTCGTCCATCTCAATCACAACCAGCCATCCCGTATCATGAGGATCGCTGTTGATGATACCGATATCGTCGTTGATGTCCTCGTTGACACTGACAATTGTGCCACTGACCGACGCAATGAGATCCACAACGGCCTTGGTGGATTCTATGGACCCGAAAGCTTCATCCCGTTCCACATACGCATCAATTTCAGGAAATTCTATCGAAAGGATTTCTCCCAGGCATTCCTGGGCGTAATCCGTAATTCCCAGCGTAGCCATGTCTCCGTCAACCCGCACCCAGATATGCTCTCGACTGTATAGTAGGTCTTCTGGAAATACCTTCATAAACAGAACAACCTCAGAATTTATTTGATGGCGATGAGTTTTTTATTCATCTTTGTTATTTTTTCGCAACTGTTATTTTTCACGAAAACAGTATCCTCTATACGAATGCCCCAGCGGCCCGGATAGTAGAGGCCGGGTTCCACCGTGACAACCATACCGGCTTTCAAAATATCCTGCGAATTTGGAGCCAGACGCGGTGCCTCATGAACCTCCAGCCCGACGCCATGGCCTGTTCCATGAACAAAAAACCGGCTGTATTGGTCCCCCAGAGCCCCACGGACTACAGCGTCGACATCCGCTGCGGCGGTTCCCTCCCTGATGCAGGCGATAGCTTCGTCATGGGCCCGCAGAACGGCACGATAAGCATTTTTTTGATCTCCTGTCAATTCCCCAATTGCAAATGTGCACGTTTCATCGGAACAGTAGCCTTGATACTTAACACCAAAATCAACAACTACAAAATCTCCTTTTTTTATCTTTCGATTTGTAGGCCTGGCGTGAGGAAGAGCGGCATTATTTCCGGAAGCGAC
>PHBN01000425.1 GCA_002840635.1 Deltaproteobacteria bacterium HGW-Deltaproteobacteria-1 | reverse complement strand
TACGGGGAGCAGGTTTATGAAGTGATTATCAATTTGAAGGATGGCCGTGATTGAATATTGATTTAGCTAAAATACATAATATCAAAGGTTTTTTAGATGTAGAGGAGGCCGGCCTTCTCTACAGGTTGGCCCTGGAAGCCTCAAAATCCGCCCCCTGTCTGGAAATCGGCAGCTACTGCGGGAAATCGGCCGTCTTTCTGGGGACCGCCTGCATGGAAAACAAAACCGTCCTGTTTTCCATTGACCATCACACGGGTTCTGAGGAACAGCAGCCTGGACAGGAATATTTTGATCCTGATCTGCTGGACAAGGAAACCGGGAAAATTGACACACTGCGCCTGTTTCGCAAAACCATCGATGAATTTGATCTCGGCAATGCCGTGATACCCATCATCGGCCGGTCGGAAGTGATCGGTCGCGCGTTGAACACACCGCTCGGACTTATCTTCATCGATGGCAGCCATGCTTACGAATCCGTCCTGAACGACTACCAGATATGGGCCAAACACCTCATCCCTGGCGGCTATCTGATTTTTCATGATATTTTTCCTGATCCGTCACAGGGTGGTCAGGCTCCCTACCTGGTCTATCAGAAAGCCGTTTCATCGGGTGTTTATGATGTTCAACCTCTGTTCAAATCGGTTGGCGTGCTGAAAAGAAAAACCTGACTGCTTTTTGTTCAGCCACCTCGCAGCAAGCTACGGAGAATTAAGGCTCGTCCCGCATGAGCGGAATTAAAATATTTTTTTGGAGGTGTGCAATGAAAGTAATAGGAATCAACGGCAGTCCTCGTAAAAATGGCAATACATCCATATTGATCAAAGCGGTTTTTCATGAGTTGAAAAAAGAAGGGATTGAAACCGAGCTCATCAATATTGCCTTAAAGCCGGTCAGAGGCTGTAAAGGATGTTACAAATGTTTGAAAAATCAAAATAAACGATGTGTATTTGACGATGACATTGTAAATGAATGTATCGAAAAAATGATCACAGCGGATGGGATTATCCTGGGGTCTCCGACATATTTCACAGATGTAACAGCGGAGATGAAGGCGTTGATTGATCGCGCGGGAACGGTTTCCATAAGAGGCGGCGCAATTCATGCCTTTGATACGATGAATCACTTTATGCATTATATGCAGATGTATCTGGTAGGAGCCAGCTATTGGAACATGGCTTATGGATTCGAGACGGGTGAAGTAAATAATGACAAAGAAGGCATGGAGAACATGAAAACGTTGGGAGAAAACATGGCCTATTTGTTGAAAAAGATTAAAAGCTGAATCCGTTGTGGATTATTTTTTTATTTAGAGACAAGGCGGTACGTGTTCTGAAAATTAACAACTGCAAGGATTCACCTGTGAAACAATTAAAATATCTGGCCATTATTTTTCTTATCACTTTCGGGTTATCCCCCGTCATGGCTTTCAGTGCGGGTGATGCAGAGCAGTTTGTGCTCGGGAACCATATCCTGACCCTGCAATGGCTTCAGAATCATAACGGTCTGGGCAAGGCAAAGATTTTTAAGAAAGACGGCAATATCCTTCTGGAGGGCTACCAGGAAGAAACCTACGAAGGCAATCTCAACTATATGACGATCAATGGAACGATCAAAGTAATAAGCCAAACAGAACTGGAGTTCGAAGGAAAGATTCTCACCAGAATCAACTATATTAATGGTGGCATCCCTCATGAACGCAAAGGCAGGTTCATTTTGAAGGCATGGGGCGGCCGCAAATACTGGCGCATGCAGAAAATGACACAGCCGGACGGAGAACACACGGTTACCGACTACATTGATATTTTCTTTGAAAAATTTCAAAAGTAATCTGTTAATACCAGGTCGCATTCAAAGGATAACGCGGCGGCAAGGAGGAGGCTCCGCAGGCGTATTATTGATACGTTGAGGAAGCCGACCCCCTATGAGGGGGCACGCGACGATGCCAACAAAGTTAGCCAAAGACCGGAGGCGCATTCCGCAAGGAAGCGCATAAAGAAACTATTCCTTCCCTGCCGGTAGTTGCCACTCTGAAATTGGCTACTACATGCGCTACTTGGTATAAGAAGCACTCACGACCACCGCCAGGTGCATCCCCTGTTGCTGTGCTCCTCTTTCAGATAGCCGCGGGAAATGAAATCATTGACGGTTTTTTCAATGATGCCCGGATCACCGGAGATGGCCTTTTTCAGTTTTTCAGACAATATCCTTGAGGCCGTTTCACCTCCGCCGTTTAGCGACTTTGCATCAATGAACCCGTGTTTTTCGACAAGATCTTCCTTGAGAATGGCAAACGTTATGTTCATTCTGTACTGGCCTTCAACACGCATGTCATCGTATGGCGTATTTTTCCCTGTCTTGTAATTATCGAGCACTTTTTGCCAGTGACCGTTCATCTCGTTATCGTAAATGGCGACAAAATCGCGGATGTCCTGGGGCGTCAGCTGCGATGTCCGCACAATCGCGTCGTTAGCATCGTATTTCGACCATTCCCTGGTGAGAATTTCCAAATCATACTTATCT
>PHBN01000424.1 GCA_002840635.1 Deltaproteobacteria bacterium HGW-Deltaproteobacteria-1 | reverse complement strand
GGATTCACTGGATCTGGGTGATTCGATTCCGGGCACAATCTTTGCCCGTTCCGGTGTGGAAATCCGGTCGCTGACCAGAGTGCTCGGAGGCAGTTTTCAAGCGTTTCATTCCCAGGCCGGTGTCGGTGACATGTATGTCACTGTTTCGTCCCTGGCCAGCAAGAATTACCGTTATGGGAAGTATTTCTACGAGTTGTATACCGGCAATCCCATTGAAACGAATCTGAAGGTGCTTGGAAAAATTGACGGTACGCCGGAAGGTCCCAACACGATCCGCAACGTTTACAAATATCTGGACAAGAAAAACATGTATAGTCCCCTTTTTTCCTGTGCTTATAATATTTTTAATAAAAGCGGCAGCAAAGATGCAATTAAAGACATGATTATTCACGCCTGCCAGTTTGATAAGAGAAAGAACGAATACATTGGCCCTTTTTCCAGATTTATGTATCGCATCATCCCGGATTACTGGTACCGACGTGACAAAGAAATGTTCGATTGACATTGCTGCGTCCGATAAGGACCGGCTGTCCCAATCCGGGTCTGGTGTTATCGCGTTTTAATTCATGCCTGAGAGTAAAATTATGGTATTTCACGTTTAGCCTGAGGGCAAGTAGACTAACGGTAAATAAAAGCACCCGGGGCTTGAAGATATGTGGAAGCAGAAAATAGTATCTCCTGAAAATATGCTGGCTAAGATTGATCCGGGCATGAGTATTTTTCTGGGAACGGGAATGGCCGAACCCCGGACACTGGTTAAACACCTGATGGAATCCAATCAGTCTAATCTGCAGGACCTGGAACTGATCCAGTTGGTAAGCCTGGGCGATGCCGTGGCCATTGATGAACGTTATGCCCGAAAATTCAGGTTAAAAACATTTTTTTCCGGATGGCTCGCATCCGAAGCCATCAGCCAGGGGCGGGTTGACTTGATTCCCAGCCGTTTTTCACGGGTCGCATGGCTTTTTAAAACCGGCGTGATCAATATCGATGTCGCTTTTATCCAGGTGACACCTCCCGATGAAAACGGCTATGCTTACCTGGTCGGGGCATCCGCCGAAAAACAGGCCATGGAAATGGCTAAAATTGTGGTCGGAGAAATCAACTCCCAGATCCCCCGGACAATGGGCGATACCCTAGTGAACATGGATGATTTCGATTACCTGGTTGAGGCAACCGAGCCGCCGTATTATGTCGGTACACTCGCCTTTCTTTACGGATGCGCTGATGGATCTGATCAAAAGCGGAGCCGTGACCAACCGCTATAAAAATATCTATCGTGGAAAGTCCTGCGCCTCCTATGTGATCGGCACAAAAGAGTTGATGCAATGGCTCGATTTGAATCCGCTGGTGGAATTCCAGCCGCAGGACATCGTGATGGATCCGCGGGTCATTGGACGGAACGATAATATGGTTGCTATTTTCCCGGCGCGGAAAGTAGACCTGACAGGCGATATCGCGCTGCATTCCGGTAAGGGCAATGTTACCGCCGGACCGGGAAACGTTCAGGAACTCTTCATGGGAGCGGCGCTCTCTAAAAACGGCCGGAATATATTTGCCCTGCCCAGCCGCAACCGCAAAGGGCAGGCCAACATCAAGATTTCCCTGGATAAATATCCTTTTCAATTCACCAATCGTGAGTCGATGGATGTTGTGATAACAGAATACGGTGTGGCTTATCTGATGGGTAAGACGCTGCGTGAGCGGGCGCAGGCGCTCATTGAAATCGCGCATCCGGATGACCGTCCGGAGCTGGTCCGGCTGGCCAAAGATGAGAAGATGATTTACGCCGATCAGATTTTTTATGCCGAATCCGGCCACCTGTATCCGGATAAAATTGCCTGTTCACATAAATTCAGAGATAGCCTGATCGTTCGTTTCCGGGCGATCAAGCCGTCTGATGAAGAGGAAATGCGCCGTTTGTTTTACAGATTTTCGGATCAGGCGGTTTATTACCGCTACTTCAGTCCGATCAAAACAATGCCCCATAAAAAAATGCAGGAATACGTCAATGTGGATTATCGCTGCACCATGTCCATTGTGGCTATTATTGACGAGTCCGGGGTTGAAAAAATCATCGGTGAAGCACGCTATGTTAGAACCAAGGGAGAACCTTTTGCCGACACCGCCTTTATCGTCGATGAGCAATACCAGGGCATGGGCATTTCAACCTATCTTTTCAACCTGCTGATACGT
>PHBN01000082.1 GCA_002840635.1 Deltaproteobacteria bacterium HGW-Deltaproteobacteria-1 | reverse complement strand
TGACGATTGTCAGAATCTGGTGAAAGAGGCTTTTGCCGATGCGGAGCTTGCCTGTTTTAATTTGTCATCGGCCAATTCAATCAATTTCGGACGCATTCTCCCGCAGATTGTTTACTATGTTTATGCTTACGCGCAGCTGGCCGGAGCCGGAGAGGAAGTCCTGGTTTCCGTTCCTTCGGGAAATTTCGGAGATGCGCTGGGTTGTGAGTATGCCAGACGAATGGGATTGCCGGTTGCTAAGCTCATTATGCCGACCAATGAAAACGACGAATTCCCCGTTTTCCTGGAAACGGGAAAATATCAGAAAGTGTCGCCTTCGCGAGCCTGTATTTCCAACGCCATGAACGTGGGGCATCCCAGCAACCTGGCGCGGTTTTTTGAATTATACGGGGGTACCGTTGATCGTTCTGGACGTGTCCACCGTTATCCCGACCTTGATCAGATGCGCCGCCACATTTTTTCCGTGAGCGTCACGGACGAACAAACCCGCAAAATGATCAAGAGTGTTTATGAGCGCTACCATGTTATTCTGGAGCAGCATGGCGCTGTAGGCTGGGCGGGTCTTGAAGCCTATCTGCAAAAAACAGGAGATTCCAGACTGGCCATTTGTCTGGAAACAGCCCATCCGGCCAAGTTTCCGGACGAAATTAAAGATCTTCTGGGGATCGAACCGGAACCGCCGGAGAGCATGAAGGATCTTGCAAGGCGGGATGGCAGCGCAATCAATATATCCAAAGATTTCGCATCATTTAAAAAGTACCTGCAGAGCCATTTGAAGATCAGGAAGTGAATTATTCACAGTTTCATTTTTTCGAAAGGTCAGGGTGATGCATGATGGAAACGGAAATATATTATTCCGAAAGAAAAGAACTTTGGCAATACACGATGGAACAGGACTTGTACCCGGGTGAGTTGGTTATTGAAATTGGGCGTTTTTTCCTGGGTGCACCGTATCATGCAGGCACGCTGGATATGCCGGGCAGAGAGAAACTGGTCGTCAATCTGGCTGAATTTGATTGCGTTACCTTTGTGGAAACGGTTCTGGCGCTTGCCGGATGTGCCGCGACGGGGAAGCTGTTGCCGTCTGAATTGCAAAAGAGAATAAAATCCATCCGTTATCGTCAGGGAAAGATAGACGGTTACGAATCGCGTCTGCATTATTTCACCGACTGGCTTCGCGACAATGAAAAAAAGAAAGTGTTGAAGGATATCTCACGCGATCTGAAAGGCAAGCCCGTGCGCAAAAAAATCAATTTCATGACGTCGCACAGCGATCTGTATGCTGCGCTGAAAACCCCTGCCATGGTCGATAGAATGCGACGGATTGAAAAAAATCTTTCCCGCAGAACATTCCATGTCATTGGCAAGAAGACGGCCAATGCGATAAAAGCCAAAATTCGGAGCGGTGACATAATCGCCTTTGCGGCCGGTCAGGAAGGATTGGATATCGCTCACGCAGGCTTTGCCGTCCGGCAGGGAAAGTCCCTGCGGCTTTTGCATGCATCCAGTAAAGAAGGTGTGGTGGCCATTTCTAAGATCAGCCTCGCGGCTTACCTGAAGTCAAACAAAAATTTTACGGGCATCATTGTAGCAAGATTTTGCCGGGTGTAAACGGACGCTTTTTTAATGCGGACAGTCAGACCTGAAACTTCGGGCGATGACCTGGGCGATATTCAGCATGTGCCGGCGGACCGCTTTGGGCGGTTGTCCCGGATAGTTCCTGAATGTGATGAGCACTCCGTTTAAAGCCGCGAAGAATGCATCTTCGTTCCGCCTCATTTAGTTTTTCAATTTTTTCCACCGAAAGCGAACCGTCAAGCATGAAGTGGGTCATCATCCTGAAGTACTGATCATTATCCATTAGATATGTCACATAGGCATTGCTGATCTTTATGAGATCAGGGGTTTTTGACTTTTCGATCAGATTTTTCAGCGTATCCGTTATTTCTCCGGCTCCCTGCAGAAATGCTTCCACGAAAAGCGACTGCTGATCCGGGAAATACCGGTAGATGGTGGCATGTGAAATTCCCGCCTCCCGGGCAATGTCGCGGATGCTCACTTTGTTGAATGGCTTGATGGCGAAAACGCGCTCGGCAGCCTCTATAATGACTGCCTGGCGGGCAAGTTTTGCCTCACTCTTGAGATGAGCAAATGCATTGTTCTGTTTCGTACTCTTGTTCTTCATATAGTATATTCCATATCATAAATTATTCCGGCGGTGAAAAAAACTTGACTATGTAACCATTGGTTTGTATAGCAACCATTGGTTACAGTTTCGTCAATTCATTTTACGGGCCGTCCGATTTGGGAAACCCTCCCGATAATGCGACGGTTGAAAAGATTTGCGTTTACAGTTTATCTGAGGAGGTTCCCATGTCGTTTGCTGATAGAAACAATCCCTATAGCTTTAATGAATTCCTGGCGTGGCGCCAGAGTATCGATTACTATCGTGATGATCCGTTCATTCAAAAAGTGGTGCGGCATTTTACCGGTGAGATTTGGGAGTATGTTGACGAGGAAGCACGCACCGTTTCCGCCAAAGCATCTTTCCGCTGGCGGGATATGGCCGACCGCATCGCCCGTCCGGAGCTTCGTCCGTTTATGCTGCATTATGACGGCCACCACAACCGCATCGACCGCATATGCCGTCCGCTGGATACAGAAATCATGGAGCGGGAGATTTTTTCAGAAGCATTCTTTGCGGACAAGACGCCGCCCTGGGTGAAGCTGATCAAGATGTTTCTGATCTACCAGAACGGCGAGGCCTGCGTGGCCTGCCCCATTACCTGCACGGAAGGCCTGGTGATGCTGCTCGAAAAATATGCCGATACACCGGAGACAAAGCAGATCCTTCAGCACTGCAAGGAAGGCATTGACGGCGATTTCGCCATTGGAGCCCAGTATCTCTCCGAAATCCAGGGGGGATCGGATGTGCCATCCAATATTCTGGAAGCCGTCAATGAAAACGGTGTCTGGAAACTGTACGGGACAAAATTCTTCTGCTCCGCCACGCACGCGGACTATGCCGTCGTGACGGCCAAACCTGCCGGATCGGAGAAGGTTGGCTTGTTTGTCGTCCCGTCGTGGTTGCCGGGCAACAGGGAGAAGGAAGTCCGCAATGGCTACACGATCGACCGGATCAAGTGGAAGCTGGGCACCAGCGAACTGACCACGGGCGAACTCACCTTCAATGGTGCGGTTGGTTATCCGGTGGGGCCTCTGGACAAGGGCGTCGCCAATGTTGTCGGCATCGTGCTGACCTATTCGCGCCTGACGGTGGGACTGTCCGCCGCCGCGTTTATGACGCGCGCCGTGCGGGAAGCTGAAAAATATGCGTCATTCCGGACAGCCTTTGAATTGCCGATCGGCCAGTTCCCTCTCGTGGCTGTCCAACTGCGTAGAATTAAGAAGACGACCCAGAGGACCATCGCCGGTGCCTTCAAGCTGTACCGCGACTTTCTGGCCCTCGAAGGAGGCCTGAAAGGCAGTCAGGCAGGTGATGAACCGATCGCGTCGCGCCGGAATCGTTTCAACATCCGGGAAATGATTATGCTGCAGAAGATTGCCGCCTCCTGGGACTGCACCGATGTGATCCGGGAAGCCATGTCCCTTTTCGGCGGCCACGGGGTGATGGAGGATTTCTCCTCACTACCCCGGCTCTACCGGGATTCAGCCATCAACGAATTATGGGAAGGCCCCCGCAACGTCCTTTTGACACAGATTCATCGAGACTTGCAGCAGGCGGTCGCCTGGTATCCACCTGAGGAATTTGTCGCCAATATTCTTCAGGGGCTGGATCAATCGCTGATTGACGAGCTCGCGGCGGAAATCAGGGCCATTGTCGCGCATCCTCATTTATTTCAGATGGATGAGGTAACCATCGATATCTGCTGCCGCTGGGACGCCTTCTGCCACACGTTTTTCCACGCCTATCAGGATCTTGCCCTGAAAGAAGTGGAAAATTAAATCGAATAAGAGGATAAAATGAAGAGGGAGTTTTTACTTGCCCGATGACCGGCAGGATGACGAAAGACAAAATGTATCTGGAATATACAGAGCAAGGAGGCTTTATGTTCGACTATTTATTGACAAAAGAGCAGATCAAATTGCGTGACGAAGCAAGGGATTTCGTGAAGTGGGTTCCCAGGGAAATGGTCCTCGACATGGATGCGGACAAAATCAAATTTCCCAAGGAATTTCTCCGGGAGGCGGGCCGCCGGAATCTCTTCGGTTGCCGTTATCCCAAAGAGTGGGGAGGACGGGGTATGGACTGGGTGACGACAGGGGCGATGCTTGAGGAGATCGGCACACTCGGATACGAGTTTGCCTGTGTCTTCGGTGTCGGGGCGGAACTGGTCTGCGACGCGATCATCCAGCATGGAACGGATGCGCAAAAGGAAAAGTATGTGAGGCCGCTCCTCAAAGGCGATATCTTTGCTGCCGAGTGCCTCACGGAACCCCGTGGGGGATCTGATTTCTTCGGCGCAACAACGAAGGCGGAAGATCATGGTGATTACTTTCTCTTAAACGGTCAGAAGCGATTCATTGTCGGCGGCGAGGGAGCGGATTATTTCCTGGTCTATGCCCGGACAAATTTTGATCCGGGTGTGAAGCCCCAGAATTCCATTACCGCACTCATCGTTGATCGCGGGCCCGGCGTTGACACAAAGTATCTTTACAATCTCATGGGTTGCCGCGGTGGCGGTACGGCACGCCTCGTCTTCAAGGACGTGAAAGTGCCCAAAGAAAATGTTCTGGGAGCCGTCAACGGCGCCTATCATGTCTTTAACACCATGATGGTTCCCGAAAGACTGGGAACGGCAATCATGACGATCGGCTCGGCCCGTGTCGCTCTCGAAATTGCGACGCACTATACGACCCGCCGCAAGGCGTTCGGTCTGCCCATCAACACCTTCCAGGGGGTGAGCTTTCAGGTTGCGGAGGGGGCCATGCTTCTTGATGCCGCCCGTTCCCTGGGCTATACGACGTGCAAAGCCATTGATTCGGGGATGAACATCGATCGTGTCAGGCGGATGATCTCCGAATCTAAAAAATTTATTACCGAATCCTGCCAGAAGATTGTACACAACGCCATGCAGGTGGTCGGTGGCATCGGTTACACGAATGTATTTCCCATCGAACGCATCTACCGGGATGTCCGTCTGGCTTCCATCTGGACGGGGACGAGCGAGGTCATGTCGATGATCATCGCCCATGAGTGGTACCGCGAGCAGAAGAAGGCAAAGGCAGAGGCCAAAATGAGAGATTTCGAAGCCGATGCCGCGGAAGCCTTTGCGGAGGAAGAGAAGATATACGAATAACCAGCCCTCCGGAATATTCAAAACAATAACGGCTGACGGGATCTTCCACGAGATCCGTCAGCCGTTCATTCATCAAATGGCCAATCATGCTTGACACGCCCCGAAGAATATCGTTATAAGATCTTCAATCCCGCTTGAGCGGGACGAGCGTTAATTCTCCGCCTGCTGAGAGGTGGTTGATTAATTTCTGGAAAGCCGGAACGAACAAATGATGAATCTTGTCAACTCCGCGACCGAAGTGATAAAAAGCGTTCGCGTTTATGATGCTCTGGATATGGTGATCATTGCGGCGATGATCTTCGCGCTGCTGATGTGGTTTAAAACCAGGGCGTCACGGTTTGTTTTCATCGGCATTCTGCTCCTGGGCGGGGTCTATCTGGTCGCCCGATTCTTTCAGCTTTATATGACCATTATCGTCCTGCAGGGATTTTTCGGCATCCTGCTTTTTGTGCTGGTGGTCATTTTTCAGGAGGACCTGCGCGGTTTTTTCGAGCGCCTGGCAATGCTCGGCAACCTGCGGACAGAAACCAGGCCTTTGTCGGAACTGGAAAAAGCGGCAGGCATCATTGCCCAGACCGCGGCGAATCTGGCAAAGAAGCGCGTAGGGGCTTTGATCGTCATTGCCGGCAACGATCCGCTGGAAAGGCACATCAACGGTGGGACGCCGGTGAAAGGCCTGATCAGCGAACAGCTTCTGGAAAGCATCTTTGACCCTCATTCCCCGGGACATGACGGTGCCGTTATTGTAAAGGAAAACCAGATCAGGATGTTCGGTTGCCATCTGCCCCTTTCCGTGAACATCGATCAGTACAAGGATATCGGGCTGCGCCACACGGCGGCGCTGGGATTGACGGAGCGATCGGACGCGCTTTGTGTGGTGGTTTCCGAAGAAAGAGGCACTATCTCGCTGGCGCAGGGGGAATCTTTGACGGTGATTTCCGGCGCGTCCGCCCTGAATGAGGTATTGGAAAAATTCTATATTGCGCACACGCCCATGCCAAGATCTCGGCCTGTTGTCCGGTGGCTTCGTGAAAACACAAAGGAAAAGATCATCGCCGTGGGGCTGGCCTGTATCTTATGGGTGGCTTTCGGGTATCAGCGGGACATCGTGCGCCGCGATTTTATCGTTCCCATAGATTATAAAAACATCCCTCAGGGCTGGCAGATCAACGAACCGCAGAAGACAGAAGCGAAAGTGATTATTCAGGGGCCGGAGCAGGCATTCAACCTGCTCAATGAAAAGTCGCTTCGCCTTTTGCTGGACTTAGCTCCGATTGCTGACAAAAAACGTGATTTTGTCTTGAGTAAAGACATGATTAATGCGCCTTCCAATTTGTCCGTTGAAGAGATCAGCCCGGCAAAAATCAGGATTTCCGCATCGAGACTGGTTCCCGCCAAACTCACAATACACGCCGCCACGAGAAACCGGCTGCCTGATGATCTTGTCTTGCATAGAATCACATGGAGTCCGGTTTCTGTCAGTGCAATGATTGATCCCCGGTTGAAGCCCGAGGAAATCAAGCTGGAAACAGAGCCGGTCGATCTGCAGAACATATCGTCCAACGTAACCACAATCATGAAAATTATGCCGGCTGAGGGTGTTTCTTTTCCGGACGGGCAGGCGCCGCTGGTGCATGTGACCATCCGCCTCAAAAAGAAGTAGGAGAGCAAACATGAATTCCACCATGAAAAAAAGATCGAAAAAAGCAGGCTTGGGGCCGGGGTCTTTAATCCACATCGGCAATACATACGTGGAAAATTCGAAAATCACGCTTGTACGCTATGATGAAGGCTCTCTGGTGGAAAAAGAAATCAGGTCCGCAGAGGATTTGCGCGAAGAAAAAGACAGACCGGGAATTCTCTGGATCAACATTGACGGCTTGCAGGATGTGCGCTTGCTCGAAGAGATCGGCATGATTTTCGGCCTGCATCCGTTGATTCTGGAGGATATTCTCAGCACCGATCAGAGGCCCAGGGCGGAAGATTATAACGATTATATCTTCATTGTTTTAAAGCACATTCACAACCATGTTGACCAGAGTTTTCATGCGGAACAAATCAGCATTGTTCTGGGGAAGAATTTTGTTCTTTCCTTTCAGGAAAAGGAAGCCGCGCTTTTTGATCCGATTCGCGAGCGATTGCGTTCTGCCAAGGGAAGAATCCGCAAAGCGGGTGCGGATTACCTCGCTCATCATCTTATGGACTCCATTGTGGACCAGTATTTTGTCGTCCTGGAAGATATTGAGGAGAAAATTGAGCAGCTGGATAATGATCTGGTTCGTGACCCGACCCCCGCCAGACTGCATACG
>PHBN01000423.1 GCA_002840635.1 Deltaproteobacteria bacterium HGW-Deltaproteobacteria-1 | reverse complement strand
GTTGACAGTGTTGTAAAAGTCAAGGTTGGCCAGCAAGCGCCCGCTTTTACCCTTAATGCAGTAAGCGGCAAAAAGGTTTCTCTGAAGGATTATGCCGGTAAAAAAAATGTTGTATTGTCATTTGTGCCTGCGGCTTGGACGCCAGTGTGCTCCGATCAATGGCCCGGCTACAATATCGTCCAGGATCTTTTTGCCGAGAACAAC
Source organism: Deltaproteobacteria bacterium HGW-Deltaproteobacteria-1 (assembly GCA_002840635.1). GTDB lineage: Bacteria > Desulfobacterota > Syntrophia > Syntrophales > Smithellaceae > UBA8904. The sequence goes on along the minus strand of PHBN01000423.1, from coordinate 1,246 downwards.
GCTGTTCTGCTGGGGATATCCGTTGATAATGTTCCGACACTGTATTCCTGGACAAATCAGATGGGCAAACTTTGGTTTGACGTCCTCTCAGATTTCTGGCCGCATGGCGCCGTTGCTTCTCGGTATGGCATTTTGCGTTCCGACGGAACAGCAGAGCGGGCAATCATTATCATCGATAAAAAAGGGATTATTCGATACATCGATGTTCATGATATTAATGAACGGCCACCGCTGGAAAGTATTATTCGTCAACTTGAAAAGTTGCGCAACTGATCCAATCTTTTGATTTGATGTCAACACCTTGGAACATTGTCAACTGATGACACTTCCTCCGATGAAAACGTAATTTTATGTTGCCTCAAGCATAAATCCGGAAAGTCCGTAATTTCCCTTGACAGTAGTAATCATTTGGGGTACGGATTGTGACCGTAAGTCACCGTACATACCCAATCGAATGTTTTTGAGTGTTTACGATGACTTGCGGAGTGGAATCTGAATGAGAGCGCGACAGGCGGACACACTGCGCACAGCAATCATAAAGATCATCAACGCTTTGCCAGACTCTCAAATATTTTTATCATTCATTTATTTATTTTATTAATGTGTCTTCTTAGTTGAGAGGAGAATGAATCTTGAGCTCTGAAGAAAGAAGAAAAAAGGAAAAGGAAAATCGGAAAAATTCAATTTTGAAAGCTGCCCGAAAATTATTTTTCGAGCGAGGTTTCAAATCCGTTACGGTTGACCTGATTGCTGCAAAAGCAGAAGTGAGCAAGGGGTCCATATATCTTTATTTTGACAGCAAAGAAGAAATCTATACACAGATATTGATTTCAGCCAATATTGAACGTCACAAAGAGATAGAAAATTTTGCCAGGCAGGAAGGGACAGCTTCGGAATTACTGTTGAAATATGCTCGCGTGTATGTGGATTTCTTTCTGGAAAATAACGAATTATTCCGGATTTTGATGACTTTCATGCTGCATGCTGAAAATATGAATCTGACAGAAGAACAAAACACGCAACTGATTCACACAACAAATGAAAATATACGTACGATATCTGAAATCCTCCAGAAGGGTGTGGATACGGGAGAATTTTCTGATCGAATTGATATTCGTCAGGGTCAAAATGCCATCTGGGGGTTACTTAACGGAATAATATCTCTTTATATCTATTCAGGAGCACCTGAAAAACGATCCGAAAGAATTAATACGACGGTCCAGGAAAGTTTAAAAGTCTTTATCAA
>PHBN01000422.1 GCA_002840635.1 Deltaproteobacteria bacterium HGW-Deltaproteobacteria-1 | reverse complement strand
GGAGAGCCGGAGGTCACCCGCCACGGAACGATAAGCGGGCAGCTGCGTTTTACCGCCCACGCGGGATACGGATTTACCAACATCCACCGCCGGCAGAATACCCTTGCTGAACAAAACGGGTGAGAGATAAATCTGCCCGTCCGTGATGGAAATCAGATTGGTCGGAATGTAAGATGACATATCCTGCGCTTCCGTTTCGGTAATTGGCAGCGACGTCAACGACCCGCCGCCCAGTTCCGGCTTCATATGCGTGGAACGTTCAAGCAGCCGGGAATGAATGTAAAAGATGTCTCCGGGAAAAGCTTCGCGTCCCGGCGGCCGCCGCAAAAGCAACGAAACTTCACGGTAGGCACGTGCGTGTGATGTCAGATCGTCGTAGACAATCAAAACGTCCCTGCCCTGCTCTACAAAATATTCCCCCATGCTTGTGGCCGCGTAAGGCGCAATAAACTGCAGGCCCGGCGTGTCTTCGCCGGTGGCCACTACCACAATGCATGATCCCATCACGCCGTGATCCCGCAAATCAGCAATCACCTTCGCCACATCAGCGCTCTTCTTGCCAGTGGCGCAGTAAATAGAAATGATGCCGGTTTCCTTCTGGTTGATAATCGTATCTACGGCAATGGCCGTTTTACCGGTCATTCTGTCGCCCAGGATTAATTCGCGCTGGCCGCGCCCAACGGGAATCAGCGCATCGATCACCTTGATGCCTGTCTGCAACGGTACGACAACCGGCGCGCGGTCCATAACCGCCGGTGCTGGTCTTTCCACCGGCAGACGCATGACCGTATTGACTTCTCCCAGACCGTCCAGCGGGCGTCCGAGAGGATCGACCACCCGTCCCAAAAGTCCGTCTCCTACGGGCACATCCAGGACGCGCTTGGTGCGCTGCACTTCCGACCCGACCTGCAGATTTTCACTGGGGTCCAATAGAACAACGCCTATTTCCTTTGGATCTATATTAAAAACAAGTCCCATGTAATTTCCGGCAAATCGGACCAGTTCCTCCGCGCGGATATGCGGCAGACCGCTGACCCGTGCAATATCGCGTCCAACAAATTCCACCTGGCCCACCTCATATTGCCTCAGTTCAGGATTCTGCTCGTCCAGGACCTTGTCCATTGTGTCAAATGTATCATCCAGAAACGTTTTCAATTCCTGACTTTCCAATTTGCTAACCTCTGAATTCATTCCACGCCTCCTATGCTAGGCTGTTTGCAGAAAAGGTTTAAAACCTTTCCCCACTTGAACCTTGCGCCTTGATCCTTTCATTTAGGACCTTTTACTCTATGCCGCATGCGCCTCTTTCTGGAGCGTCTCGGTCAGACTTTCCACAAGCGTCTCCAGATATTCATTGAGACTCCAGGCGATCTTGTGCCCATTCACCCGTAATTCGATGCCCGACACAATATCCGGCTGTTTCAAATAACGAATCGTAAAACCGTTCGTGATCTGC
>PHBN01000081.1:4032-26080 GCA_002840635.1 Deltaproteobacteria bacterium HGW-Deltaproteobacteria-1 | reverse complement strand
CTGGTTTTTCGGATAAAACTGCCAACTTTTGTGATCCGCGAATCATTGGTGAGCTTGAAAACACCCGGTTCCGTGGCACAATTTTTCTGATCGTTGATAAACTTTTTTACGTAATCCTGGTGTTCTTTCGAATCACAATTTGTTTTCATGGAACGGAATTTCAACATGGGGAAGATTTTCCCGTTCAACCCGACCCTTTCCTGCTTAAAGAAGACAGGTCCCGGCGATGTAAGTTTAACGGCCAGGGCTATTGCAATAAAAAGGGGTGCAAAGAGCAGCAGGGCAGTGGCACTTCCAACCAGATCAATAACTTTTTTTACGCCGAGAGGAATATTCCTCCCGATACTATTTCTCGTTAAATCCGGATAAAGAAATATGTTAAACGGTTCATCAAGCGTCATATCCCCGTGTGATTCCGGAAAGAGATGGAAAGAAATGCTTATCCGTTTGATAACATCCGGATCAAGCTGCCGGTTCAACCGGTTATATATCTTATGGATGATTATATCGGTAAAATTATCAGGACCTTCCTGGATTTCCGTGAAAATAATACCAATAGTATGATCGTTATGATACCAACCCCGAACATCCACCTCGCGTAGAGACGGAAGCAAGGCCACTTTAATGTTCGCCAGCGTTTCTTCATGATGGTTTTTAACCATGACTTTTGAAATATCCACATGTTTCATTATAGAAAGGAGGATCGTTATCAGGAGAATGATCCATTAGCTTCATTAAATTTCCGGGTGCCGCCAGTGCTTTCTCCATTATGGACTTTGCTGAAAGATTCATGTTGTTTTCCCTCTTTCGGAAAGTGTTAGAATTACCAGTTTTTCCTCAACGAAGGCCGATGTCCTCATTGTGATGTGATGTCTGGGCGTTGATTAACGGGTCCGGGCCTGATTCCGACGCCCACAAGGAGCGTCGGAATAATTACCCGGGAGGTTTGCACTACTTTCCCCAAACCTTCTTGACCTTACCCATGTTTTCCTGTGCTTTTCCGACCATTTTTTCCCCTGTGCCTTCAGCTTCCAGCTTTGGATTATCGGTTAAGTCCCCTGCAACTTCCTTAACCTTACCCTTCATTTGGTGAAATTTGCCTTCCGCTTTGTCTCTAATACTTGATTTCATGGTATTCTCCTTCAGAGTCGGATCTGTTTGTTGGTCTGTTTAGTCTTTCCTGCTTCCCACAACCAGCAGCACGATGCCGCCTACGAGCGCAATAGCCCCCAGAATGGGCGGCAGGGGAATTGTTTTTGATTTCTCGGCTGTCATCTGGATAGGGCCAAGATCGACGACTTTCTCGCGAGTCGTGTAGGTAATGCCCTGGTAGGCTAATGCCGCTATTCCCAGAGCGATCAGTATGACTGCAATGATGATCTTTGGTTTCATAAAAACTCCCGTTTCCTAAATTAGCAGTATAAAAACCGGTCAGATAAAACATACCTGCCTCAAGCCACTGCAAACACACAAAAGCTCAAGTGATTACGAATTGGCCCTGCGTTTGTGTGCCCTGGTCTGATGTGTTCCTATCGTTACCCATCCTGTGCTGCGTTTGAATTTAACAATTTTCTTGGTTTCAATCAGGCTGTCCAGTATATAGTCCTGAATGTAATCGTACTGGTTGTCGCTGCGAATAACCTGTATTAACATGCTCTAACCTCCTCGCTTTATTTAACGCACCGGTGATGGATCTTTGACCTTTTTATCAAGCTACTCAATGGTCATCCGGCTATTTGCGATCCCACACCGTTTACGTTGATTGTAAATTTGCCGGCCAGTACGATGTAATAGCAAGTTACCTGCCAATAGCCGAAAGAGAATGAAAAGTCTGGATTCATCTTTCAATAACATGTACTTGCATGAACAGAAGAGAGATTGAGATGCATGGGAAAAAATCATTTGGCCTCAGCATATGGTGGAGCCTCAACATGTTGAGGCGATACGATGCGATGCGGCTCTCCGCTTTCACTGGATGCAGCGGCATGCTGAATATCAGCCATGCCGCCACGGTTGCCATTATGCCCATCGTCTGTACATTTTATTCCCCGGTTATTTGTCATCCCAGTTTCTGCCCTGTTTTTCTTTATGGTCTTTTTTCAGCTTTCCCTTTTGAAGCCCGGGTTGCTGCTGCTCCTCCTCATACGTTTGCGGCTGGGAACCCTGTTGCTCCGGCTGTCGGCCTTTCGGCTTTAGCTGCTGCTGTCTGACTGGTTCCCGAACTTGCTGTGTGTCGTGAAGTTGCGGCTGGGTTTGCTTCTGCTGGACGACTGGAGCCGGCTGCTGTGATCTCGGTTGGGGCCTCACCTCCTGGACACCCCAATTGTTTTGCTTCTCCCAATGCCTGTTCCTTTCCCAGTTATTCCAGTTTTGATGAACCTGCTGCTGAGGTATTCGCTGGTAGTTCCATGGGCGTCCTCCCCAACGATGCTGACGATAGTCATTCTTCCAGCCTGATGGTATCTCTCTATAAAAAGAGGGAACGTCTTGATAGTAATCCCACCCTGAACTGTAGCTCTGTGAGCGATACCAGCGTCCATTCCACGGGCGCCACCACCAGCCGCCGTAGAAAAAGATCTCCTCATCGACGTCAGGGACAAAATAGACATACGTATTAGGGGTGCGGCAAAATGGATGGGTGGAGGCAGAGGAACACTTATGCCTACGTCAACTCTTCCCCCCATTGCCATCGCTGATGTAGGGGCTGCCATCATCAACACTATAAATAGTGTTCCAAGAATTAATTTATTCATTTTATAACCTCCGTTAGTTAATCCCGATACAGTATCATGTGCCCGTTGTTTATGAGATGACCGCCTTTCAGTTCTACTGACGTCCTTCGTCTCTGTCATAACCTCCCGGTCCTCCGGGCCCTCCCGGTCCTCCGGGCCCTCCGTCTCTGTCGTGTCCCGGACCTCTGTCATAACGGCCATCCCGGTGATATCCTCCGTCTCGTCCATCCCTGCCATCATCATACCAGGGTACGAAGCAGCCGCCGATGGATACAAGCAGCATCAGTAAGACCATTGCCGATAAAATAATTCTTTTCATACATCCTCCTTTGATCTAAACGTTTTTTGTTGGCTATGCACTAAGTTACTTGCCGGCTCACAACTGCCGGAGTGTCTGGATGTATTGGCTGTCCTGATATTCTTTTAGCCATCTCTTGGCGATGACGCCCGCGTAGGTTTTGACAAACAGGTTTCGCCATTTTCGTTTGATATCTCCCCAGGCATTAATCAGGGGAACAGCAAAAAGATCGTGGATGGGCTGAGTCCGCGGCGTCGCATTTCCCGAGGTCCGTCTTTCTATAAAATTACGCGTGAACCGCCGGGAATAAAACACGACAAACTGGATGGGAAAGCCAATAGTTGCCAGGTAAACCCAGTTCAGCCAGTTGCCGTAATTTAATTTCCGGCTGAGAAATCCGCCGAGATACTTTTTTTTCATCAGCAGCTTGGGCATGTTTTGCAGTTCGTCGGGATCGAGCCCGTCCGGCCTTGGATTATAGCAAAGGAACAGACCGTCATATTTATCCCAGCCGACCATTGATAAAGGCAGGAGACGGCCCTCACGCGCCAGTCTCGCTCTCAGTTCGGAACCGGGCAGAGGGACGGCATTGAGGAGCTGGATCGTGTCGATCCTTGCTTTTTTTATAAACGTTTTGAAAGCGTCAACGCGCTGACTGATCGTAATGCCGGTGCTGGTTCTCGAGCGTATATTGGAGGGATAGCCGAAAATAAACATGCCGTGCAGATAAAATAAGTCGGACAGTATTCGGGAGCGTGCGACCAGCTTTTCCACCGTCACGCCTTTGTGCATCGCTCTCAATTCTTCATCCAACGGACTTTCGTACCCGATGGCCAGCGTCGTCACACCCGCCCGGTGCATGGCTTCAATTAATGCGCTGTTGTCCGCCGCTTCCGTTCGCACCTGAACGATCAGCTCGATCTTTTTTTTGAATTTTATTTTATAGTCGCCGATCGCGTTGCACAGCTTAATGGCTTCGTCGGGGTTCTGAGCAAAATTATCGTCGGTGAAGAAAAAACAATTGTATCCCAGATCGGAATATTTAATCAACTGCCGCATGGCCGTCTCGACAGATGCGGATTTATACTTTCCATATTGCTTGTTCACGACACAGAATTCACAGTTGAAATTACAGCCGCGCCCCCGGTTGATAGGAATGGCGCTCCATCTTTTCTTTAAAAATTTAACCAGCGTCAGATCCGCATCGGCTAAATCATTCAAATTGCAGATCGGCTGACGCCTGCCGGTAGAAACATAAACGCCGTTTTCGTCAAGAAAGCTGATCCCTGAAACGGCAGTCAATTTGGGCCGGTTCATGGCAACACCACCGTGGTCAGCCGCCAAGACGGCCAGCAATTCTGCGATAGTCTCTTCACCTTCACCGTGAACGACAATATCGTCTCTTCACCTTCACCGTGAACGACAATATCAATGCCGGATTGAAGCGCTTCTTCGGGCAGGGCGTCGACATGACTGCCGCCGGCAATGGTAATGGCGCCAAAGTCCCGATATTGCCGCGCCAGCGTGAATAGCCGGGGAATCGAATTACTCATGCCGCCGTAGAAAAGCGCCAGGTGTGCGGGCTGCCTGGCCTGCAAAAAAGAATGATCTGGCTCGCCCTGATCAGTGAGCGGACCTCCGTAATTATTTTCATCTATTGCGTAAACGTTCTTGCACCGGGGAGAATGAGCAATCTGGCTCATGACCGACAAAATTCCCACGGGCGGCATTTTAATTTTCGCATAGATGTTGCTTTGTGAATGCTTCGGGTATTGGGGGATAATCCCGATGATCGTCAGGTCTTTATTCATGATGACAATTCCTTTACGCCGACTCCCTGGAATTGCCGTACATCAGAAACAATGCCCGGCAGCCGTTCATCTCTGAACTCACAGTTTCAGCCTACATCAGCATTCTCTGTGCTAAATCGAACGCCTTTGCCTTTAATTGTTCTCCGCGGCCAAACCAGATGGAATTCAATTGCGTGCTTGAATGTTCATCCGACATCAGGTGATCCGTATATTCGGCTACGCTGTTGAAAGCTCCCCAGGCAGTTCCTTTCGCCAGACTTGAGCCATGGCCCGAGTCATGCAACTGAAGAACGCTTGTACGGATTTTCTCGGTTCTTGCCGTATTTTCGGACTCTTCGTTATCCGGAATCAGCGCCTGCACATAGTTCCGCAACTGCTGCTCTGTGATCTTCCTGGAGGCCATCGTGTTGAATACAACATCGAGTTGTGCGTATAAGGAATTGGATAATCCGAGGATGGTGAATGCCTGTTTCAAATACCTTACCGTGTCTACCCTGTGACTGATCGCGATATCCCCCTCTCCCTGCAAGGCAGCCGTCAAGGTATTATTGCAGACGACACGGATGGGTGTAATCCTCACTTGAACCTGTGAACTGCCGTCATGGCTGTTCGTGAGCAGGAGATATTTATTGACGATATCGTTGCCATGAATCTTCATGAAACCCGGAAGCTTTGCCAGAATCCAAATACGTTCACCTTTACCTAAAACGCCTGCTGTTTCATAGATTGCTTCATCTTCAGCAATCAAAGGATCGAAAAAAGCGAACGCATCAATGTTCTGAACGGGTTCGTAACGCTCGCCTACGACGCCCAGAATATCACCGGTATCCGTACGCAGGGTCGCGTAAGCCTCTTGATTCAACCCCGTTTTCAGGCCCAGTGGCTTCTTTACGATGGTGTAATTCAACCCTGCGATTTCTAAAGCTTCTCTTGCGGTTTTGGGATGATTCAGTTCGATTCCCAGGCTGTCCCACGGAGCCGGTGCCGTGTCAGGATAGGGAGAGTAGAGTGATAGAGAGGATGTCCGGAGGCGGTGATATTGAAGAGAGGGAATATATCCTCCGAAAAATATTGCTGCCATCCAAGAAAATTTGCATCTGAGTTCAAATCAGGTGCAAATGTATGTTTGTTGCGGTTAAACATATTAGCCTCCGTCCTCATTAGATGTTATAGCAAAAGGCCTGCCAATGTCCGACGGAGTATCAGAAACCTGAATTCATGTCTTAAAAACAGTTATTTAGGCCAGTAAAAGTACACGGTCGACCATCATCGAATGATTATGCCCACCCTCAGTATTTGGTGGAACCACAACATGCTGAGGGGTCCTTTGAAAAAATATCAACTATTTAATATATTTAATACCATTTCGCTTTCGCAGGGCAGCGGGGCTGCCGTGAAACTCGAATCACCGTTACGTCGTAAACGGGGATTCGTTCATTGAACGGTCCCCCTTCTGCTCTAATAATCTTCATCAATCTGCTTTTGACACTGCGTTGGACAGGATCAGCAGGCGTTCAAGCTCAGATACTTTCACAGAGAGAGCAGCATTGATTTTCTGCTGTTCCTGAAGGTCGTGGATGGCCCTCTGTTGAGCCAGAATGATCTCTTCCTGCTTCTGAATATGATTCTGCTGTTCTTTAACCGCTTCCACAAGAACGCCGACCAGGCTGTCATAATTCACACCGGTTGCGGCTTTGTCATTATGCGCCACAACCTCCGGAATCACTTCGTCAACTTCTTCCGCAATCAGTCCCACAGACGGCTTCCCGCTGTCCTTCCAGTTAAAGCTCACTCCCCGGAGTTTTTTCACCTTCTCCAGCGCGTTTTCGTATGTTTTTACATTGGTCTTATAGGCAATCGAACTTACAGGAGTAAAGCTTAATGCTGTAACCGCCCCGGGAAAATTAACACTGCCGTCATTGGCAATCGTCATCCTGCGGGAGCCTGGTCCCGAAACCGCTGTTGCAAGGTCGTTGATGACAAATTCCCCGTTGTTTGATGCGCTGGCATTGGTAGTATTCGAGGGCCGGTCCATGCGGAAAACCGCCTGATCACCGGCGATATGTAACTGCCTGACCGGCACCGCAGTTCCGGAACCGAGATAGCCTGCATCGGTCACGACAAACTTTGTTACGTCTGAACCGTCCTTGATCAGCAACCTGTCCGCTCCGTGCGAAACGACTGGTGCAGCACTTACAAAAACTGTTGCCGCCACACCGGCAAAGACCAGGGTTCTTAAATTGTTCCACAGTTTGATGTTTGTTCTTTTTTTCATGGCTTCTTCTCCTTATGCCGGTTTTTACCTGCCTTTTTTTATTATATGTATTGCCGCCGCCTGTTTCGAGGTATACTCCGTCCGTTACGTTATGATCAGATTTTCAATTTTCCAAACTCTCGAAGAGAACGGGTTTCATCCCGTCCTCTGATTTTTGGTCGATCCTTGTCAATCGGCCCGTCGTTAGTCAAAATTCAACGCGGATATAACTTCAGCGTTATGAACGCCGTCACCTTCAAGGTTGGTGCGGACGGTTCCGGCCCAGTAACAGGGTATCTTCTTTGTGCCGTCATTGTAAAACCCGGCTGTGTAAATCGTGCTGTCGGATAAGGTTATCGTCACAGCTTTGGCATCATGAGTACCGTCGCCCGCAAGGTTGGTGCGGACGGCCCCGGTCCAGTAACACGGTATGTCCTTCGTGCCATCATTGTAGAAGCCTGCCGTGTAGATCGTGCCGCCGGATACGAAGATGGCGGCGGCGGCGGCGTTATGTGTGCCGTCACCCGCCATGTCGCTACGGGTGGTCCCGGTCCAGTAACAGGGTATGTTCTTCGTACCGTCGAAGTAGCTTCCGGCCGTATAGACCGTGCCGTTGTAAACAGTTATCGAAGATGCATAAGCGTTATTGGTTATTTCGCCCGCAAGGCTCGTGCGGGTGGTCCCGGTCCAGTAGCAGGGTATGATTGTCGCGCCGTTATTAGAGTAGAACCCTGCCGTATAGACCGTGCCGTTGTATACGGCTATCGAAAATGCATATGCATTATTCGTTATATCGCCCGCAAGGCTCGTGCGAGTGGTCCCGGTCCAGTAGCAGGGAATATCCTTTGTGCCGTTATTGTAGTATCCTGAAGTATAAACCGTGCCACCGGACACGGTTATCGAGAAAGCTTCGGCATTGTGGGTGCCGTCGCCCGCCAGATCGATACGAGTAGTCCCGGCCCAGTAACAGGGTATGTACTTCGTGCCGTCATAGTAGCTCCCTGCCGTATAGATTGTACCGCCCGACAACACTGTCGGTGAATAGGCATAAGCGCTGTGAGTGGCACCGATGTCCCCCTCCAGATCGGTGCGGGTGGTCCCGGTCCAGAAGCAGGGGATGTCTTTCGTGCCGTTATTGTAGTATCCGGAAAATGCCGGTACCGCTTTAATTATCAGATTTGCAATGGTTACCGACCCGTTACTGATGGTTAACGATCCGTTAACTGTCCCGTATCCGGTAATGGCATCGTACTGACAATTATAGCCCCCTTTTAAGATCGCTGAAATATTGCGATTGAGTAATATGTCTTCGTTAAATAACCCATGTGTGATTTGCACGGTATTGCCATCGTCAACACTATTATATGCAGTCTGAACGGTATAATAATATTTTCCCGTAACCTGCACCGGAGGGTCGCATGTGTCAGCATTTGCAAAGGGTATGCTGAAGACAAATTGGCTATAGAAAAGTGCAATAACGACTAATAAAAATTTCTTCATGAAAAACACCCCCCCGTTTTTTATTCTAATGGTCTTTTCCTTTATCAATACATCCATTTTGTTCAACTCATCGATTGTCACAGCAGGTGGCATCTTGTTATTTCTGGTCTTCTTCATCACAAATCCGGCAACGTTCTCTATGATCTTTTCTTGGTGGTACTAAATTCATTGCCCGGCAAGCCCTGAGCCTGCCGGGCAATTTTTTTACTTCGCAATGCTTGTCAGCCCTTTATTCTCCATTAAACTTCTTCGGACGCAACGCTCCGATTCCTAATAAACCTAACCCAAAAAGAAAAATGGTGGCAGGTTCAGGAACGGCATTAGCCCCGGCCGACGCGGAGAAACTGGCCGTTGACCCGGATCGGTTTGTGCTGAAAAACCAGTTACCAGGGGTATCATCATAGCCCGTAATGTAAGCGATGCCGCTTCCATACATGGAGAGGAGGTTGCTTGATCTCCCGGCGCTGATGGTAAGCCCTGTTGCGTTAAAGCCATAGGTTACATTGCCTTCCGTCAAAGTCCAGAGCGGTGAAATGGGAAGATTAGGAGCAGCAAACGAGAAGGGTGTAAACGTCACCGCATGGCCCTTAAGAGTTACAGGATAAGCCCCGTAACCTGCGCCTGAGACAGTAACATCGCTGAAGCTTACAAATTCTTTAGCAAGCATCAGATCGGCGTTATCCGTCACGACGGTTCCGCTAAATGAGATGTCACCAACAATTGGGGTAGCCATTGCATTAAATGCAATGATGCCAACGAAGGCAACAATGAAACTGCATACTTTCAGTATCTTTTTCATAGTTGTTATCCTCTTTCAAAAACACAGTTTACAAATCGGCCACAAAACCCCCGTTTTTAATCACGGTAATGAATGGCCATCTTGAGCAAAAAAATATCTGATCTCTGCCAAATCTTTCTGCTGCCGACCATTTCCTAAAATTATCTCACCTCCTTCTGTAATGGTCTGATTAAAGTTCATCTTTAATTCCGGAAGCTATAAACTTAAGTAAGGTATTCCCGCGGATCCCTACTTAAGGAATACAAAGTTCATTATTATGATGTCATCGGATGTATACGCAAATAGCCTGCCAACAAACGAAGGGCAGTCTAGGGTGTCGAGTATTTGTTTAGTTACAGGATGTTAGGCTAATAGTAGCATATAGCCTTGAAGGATGAAAAAATATTTTGGCCTCAATATTTGGCGGAACCACAATATGTTGAGGCTAAAATAAGGCTGGAGGCGGGAGGTGAAGAGGCGGAATACAGGATACAGCCGACAGGGGGCACATTAAAAATATTCTGAACTCTTGATTCTATATTCTTTGTTCTGCCTCTATTTCGGTTTTGCTGCGGCCCCGTCCTTTCCCTCGATGCGCCACTTTGTTTCAGAAAGGATTTTCAGCATCTGGTTTCGCTCCGTTTCTTCCAGGGTTCTTACGGCGGACGAAGGGGAGGGGGATGAGACCCCCAGCCTGTCTGCAAGATTCAAAACGGATCCCTGACACAAAATCACAGCGCGTTCAATGATGCTTTCCAGCTCCCGGACGTTTCCGGGCCATGAATATTCCTGCAGCGCCACCAGGGTATCCTTTGGAATCGTCGTGATCCGTTTGCCTAATTTCCTGGAATACCTCTCGACGAAGGCCTGGACCAGCAGCGGAATGTCATCTTTGCGCTGCCTGAGAGGCGGGACCGTGATGGGAAAGACGTTGAGACGATAGTAAAGGTCCCGCCGAAACCGGCCCTGGCGGATTTCTTCGTCAAGATCCCGATTGGTTGTTGCCACGATCCGGACATTAACTTTGACAGTGTGCGACGAGCCCAGGCGCTCAAATTCGGAATGCTGAATCACCCGCAGGAGTTTTATCTGCAACTCCAGCGGTAATTCGCCGATTTCGTCCAGGCAAAGGGTGGAACCATCGGCAATCTCAAACCGGCCCATTCGCCGGGAGTCGGCCCCCGTAAACGCGCCTTTCTCGCGGCCGAACAATTCACTCTCGATTAAATTGGCCGGCAGGGCGGCGCAGTTGACCGTGATCAACGGCCTCTCCTTACGGGGACTCATGTTATGGATTGCCGCGGCGATCAGGTCTTTTCCCGTCCCGGTTTCCCCCAGGATGAGGACTGTTGTGTTTGCCTGGGCCACTTGCTCGGCCCGGTAGAGAACATACTTGAGACCATCGCTTTCCCCGATGATGTTCTCATATGAATGTTTCATTTTACGCTCTTGGCGGAAGTAAATATTTTCGGCCTCGAGCCTGTCTTTCATGGCTTCAATCTCTACAAGAGCCGTATGAAGCTCGGCCGTTCGTTCCTCGACCCGTTTTTCCAGCTCGTCATGAGCTTTTTGCAATGCCGCCTCCGCCTGTTTTATCCGGCTGATATCCAGATTGATTCCCGCCCAACAGATGATTTTGCCGTTATCATTCCTTACCGGAACGCCGCGGGCCAGGATAGGATGCCAATGGCCGTCCGCGGCGCGGTAGCGATGCTCGATATCCCAGACGCCCTCGGTACGCACACACTCTTTCCACATCGAGAGGGTGTGCTCAACATCGTCGGGATGCAGGACATCACCCCAGCCGAAATCTGAACACTGCTTTTGGGTTAATCCCACCAGTCGGAGAAACGAGTCGCTGGCGTATATATTGCGACCGCCTGGTTCGCAGACCCAAACACCGTAGTCAATGGATTCCCCGATTGCACGGTAGAGTCTCTCACTTTCGCGAAGCTCTTCCTCCGCCTGCTTGCGTTTTGTAATGTCCTGAGCATAGATACGTGCTACTTTCAGATGAGCAGGGATAATGATGCTTTCGATAAACGTCCTGCCGTTTATTTCAACCTCGCGAAGCTCGTATCGTCCATCGTTTCTCTGTTCCATCTCCTTTATTATTTTGGCCAGATCACGCGGGAGCAGGCGGCGGATATCATCTTCCGGAATATTTAACTTCTTCAACATTTTGTCTGTTGCGGTGTTGAAATAAATGATCTTTCCCTTAAGGTCCGTTTCAATGACCGGATTGGGATTGAGTTCGGGGAATGAAGCAAGATGCTCAATCTTTGCCTCCGCCTTTTTGTGTTCGGTAACGTCAATGATCGACGTATGAATATTCCCGGCTTTGACGTCGCTACTATCCCTTGCGATGCTTTGAAGCTGCCCATGGAATATCGAGCCGTCTTTTCTCGTCAGTCGAATTTCACAGGTTGTGGAGTCCTGTTTTTGAAAAACCTCTTTGCGGTGTTTCGAAAAAGCATCCCTTCCGCCTGCATCGGCAATAAAACTGATAAAGGCTTTCTTGAGCAGTAATTTTCTTTCGGTTCCCAGCAGTTTCGCGCCGGTCAGATTGACTTCAAGGATCAGTCCCTGCGTATCAAAAGTGAAATAGCCGACGGGTGCAAAGTCATAGAGGTCAACATACTTATTACGCGATGACTCAAGCTCTTCCTGGGCCTGCCTGAGTTCTGCATTCTGCATTTCCAGTTCGATCTGGTGGACTTCCAGTTCATGGACAAGCCTCTTGGCATCCTTCTCAGTGCGGGGCAGGCGCGAATCCGCCTTTTGCTTACGCAGTCGTTCTACCGCCCGGCTGCGCAGCTTGGTTTCCGCGGTTGATTTGCCCTTGTTTTTGTTGATGCCCATGGTTACCCCTTTCTTATCCTCCGCAGGCGGAGGTGTCGTAATGACGGAGGTGGATAAGGGACTTTCAAACTATAAACCGTAAATATTACAATTATATCAAAAAGTCCACTCCCTAAATCCGCCGCCACCGGGGGACGGAATGTATGGCAGGGGTGTAGTTTTGAACCTTGAACATTTAACCTTTGACCTTTAGTCTTTCAATCTCTTCGCGCAGTTCGGCCTCCAATTTCTTGGCCGCCGTGATGTTCGCAAAGGTAATCACCACTCCGCCGATGACGTCCTCCGCGGTACGATAGGGCATGATGCGCACGGAAAACCAGCGCCCATCGGCCGTGGTTATCTGTTTTTCCGAAAAGACCAGCGTTCGCAGCACCTCTTGTGCTTCTTCGGTCATCATGGGATAGAGCAGGTCGCTTGTGATGTCGGAAAGCGGTCGTCCCACGTCGCCGGGAATCAGCTTGAAGAGTTTGTCCGCACCGGTGGTGAAGCGCCGGATATGAAGGTCGTTGTCCAGAAACACGGTGACGATTTGCGTGCTGTTGAGCAGATTTTTCATATCGTTGTTAATCCAGGACATCTCATCCATTTTGGATTGCTGCTCGGCGTTTACCGTTTGCAGCTCCTCGTTCATGGATTGCATTTCTTCCCGTGAGGTGGTCAGCTCTTCATTGGTGGATTGCAGTTCTTCGTTGGTGGATTGCAATTCTTCATTTGCGGATTTGAGCTCTTCCTGCGAGGATTGCATTTCCTCGCGGGTGGTCTGAAGTTCTTCCCGCAGATGTCTCACTTCCTGCTCCAGTTCCAAAACCCTGGCATGGCTGGCAGTCGCGCTCTTTGCGCCGGCCTTTACTTTCTTTTCCGGGGTCGCCGGTAGATCGGTAAAGACAATCATGACCATCCCCTTGAGCGCTTCCGGCTCTTCGATGGCCGAGACGGTTATATCGACGGTGTGTTTTCCACCGCTTTCACCAATCGTAAGATTCCGAACCGTAACCGCGCCTTTTTGCCTCAATGCCTTCTGGAAGGCGCTCCCGAGATCAAAACGGAGCCCAACACGGGCCATGGCGAAAATGTTCCAGTTGGCCTTGCCGGCGGCCGGCTCCAGGTATTTGCCCGTCTTCCCGCTGATATAAAGAATATCTCCCTTGTTATTGACCAGCACGGCTGGGGGGGAAAAGCGCTGCAGGAGCAACTGGTCCGCGAATGACTGGAGATTGGTTGCAGGTTTCAACATATTTAACTCCTTGGGAACTCCCGGTAGGGTATGGACAAAAAAGGCTGGAAACGCAGCCGGTTCAGCCTGCAGGACCGATTCGAGTTTGCGGAAAAGCCGCAACTTGACGTCGAGCGGCGCGAAGAGATCGGTGAACGTGCTGATGGTCTCCGAATTTCCCAGAAACAAAATGCCGCCCGGGTTCAGGGTGTAGTGAAAGAGCGGCAGGAGTTTTTTCTGAAGTTCCGGCGTCAGATAGATTAAAAGATTGCGGCAGACAAGAATGTCCAGTTTGGTAAAGGGCGGGTCCATGATGACGTTCTGCGTGGCGAAGGTAACCATGTCCCGGATCTCCTTGACGATCCGGTAGCCGCCGTCTTCTTTGGTAAAAAACCGCTTCAGGCGCTCGGGCGATACGTCGGCGGCGATATTGGCCGGATAGAATCCCTGCCTCGCTTTGTCGATCGTTTCCCGGTCCAGGTCGGTGGCAAAGATGTGCAGGGGAATATTTTTCGCAGGCTTGACCTCTTCGAAGGCCTCCTTGAAGACCATAGCCAGTGAATAAGCTTCCTCTCCGGTTGAACAGCCCGCCGACCAGGCTCTGAGCGCCGGGCGGGCCGTGCCGGTTTTAAGAAGCGCCGGAATGGCTTTTTGCCGCAGATACTCCCATGCCGCTTCGTCGCGGAAAAAGCTGGTCACGCCGATCAGGAGTTCCTTGAAGAGGAGCTCCACTTCCTGCAGATTCTCCTGCAGGTAACGGACGTAATCCGCGATTCTGCTGATCTGGTGAATGTTCATGCGCCGCTCGATCCGGCGGTAAACGGTGTTCTTCTTATAAAGGGAGAAGTCGTGGCCGGTCTTGGACCGAAGCAGGATGAGGACTTTCTCCAGGGCGCTTTGATCCTTCTCCTCCAGGGGTAAATTCGTCCTGGCGATGACGAGGGCGTGTCTCAGATAGTCGATAATCTTTCCGGGCAAATCCTCCGCCGGAGCGACGAAGTCGGCAAGCCCCGCCCCGATGGCGCTTTTGGGCATACTGTCGAACTTGGCCGAGCGAGGGTCCTGCACCAGCGTTACACCCATCTTTTCCTTGATGGCTTTGAGTCCCATCGTACCATCCGAGCCCATACCGGACAGGATGACGCCGATACTGCTTTCCTGCCGGTCTTCGGCGAGCGAGCGCAGGAAGAAGTCGATCGGGAGACGCAGGCCGCGGGGAGTCGTCGGATCGAACAGGTGCAGCACGCCATGCAGAATAGACATGTCCTTGTTTGGCGGGATCACATAGACACAGTTCGGTTTAATCCGCATGCGGTCTTTGACCTGAAAAACCTCCATTGAAGTGGCGTGCCCGAGGAGTTCATGCATGATTCCTTTATGGGTCGGGTCCAGATGTTGGACAATGACAAAGGCCATGCCGCTTGCATCGGGCACCTTCCTCAGAAACTGTTCGAGGGCTTCCAGCCCGCCGGCGGAGGCACCGATGCCTACAATAGGGAAAAGTGAACTCTCCGGTTTGGCCGGTGTATCTTTCAGCAGGCCGGACGTTTTTTTCTGCACTCTTATTGCAGAAGTTAACTTCGTTAACTTACCCGCTTTGCTTTTCAGGGCAGGAGGAGATTTCTCCCGTTTATGTCGGTTGGTTGCTTGTTTTGTTTGTTTTTTCATTGAGATAGATATACCACAGTTTCCTGAAACAG
Organism: Deltaproteobacteria bacterium HGW-Deltaproteobacteria-1; assembly: GCA_002840635.1. Lineage (GTDB taxonomy): Bacteria > Desulfobacterota > Syntrophia > Syntrophales > Smithellaceae > UBA8904. Next base: position 10,932 of record PHBN01000081.1, on the reverse strand, counting down.
GGCAATCTCATTCTTGCGATTCCGGCCTTGTTATTCCGAGTTTATGCATCCTCGCGCGTAAGGTACTGGCATGGATTCCCAGGATTGCGGCGGCCCCGTCATGGCCCTCAATACGCCATCCGGTTTCTTCAAGGATCTTCATAATCTGGTTTCGCTCTGTTTCTTCCAGGGTTCTTACAGCTACTGAAATGGGCGGAGATGAAATCTTTAATTTGTCTACCAGTTGCAAAACCGGGCCGGGGCTCAGGATGACAGCCCGTTCTATGATGCTCTCCAGTTCCCGGACGTTGCCGGGCCATGGATAATCCTGCAGTGTTTGCATCGTCTCCTTTGAGATCGATGTGATCTGTTTGCCCAGTTTTCTGGAAAATCGCTCGATGAAGGACCCAACCAACAGCGGGATGTCGTCTTTTCGCTGTCTGAGCGGCGGAACCGTGATGGGGAAGACGTTTAGCCGGTAGAAAAGATCCTGCCGAAACCGGCCCTGGCGGACCTCTTCGGTAAGGTCTCGATTGGTTGTTGCCACGATCCGCACATCAATTTTGATCGTTTGGGACGAGCCCAGACGCTCAAACTCGTGATGCTGGATGACTCTCAGGAGCTTGGCCTGCAGTTCCAGCGGCAGTTCCCCGATTTCGTCGAGGCAAAGGGTGGAACCATTGGCCACTTCAAACCGGCCGATCCGCCGGGCATCGGCCCCGGTAAACGCGCCCGGTTTCCCCGAGAATGAGGATCGTTGTATTGGTCGGGGCCACTTGCTCGGCCCGGTAAAGGACATACTTGAGGCCGTCACTTTGCCCGATGATATTTTTAAACTGATGTTTCATTTTGTTCTCGTGACGGAAGTAAATATTCTCGACCTCAAGCTTATGTTTCATCGCCTGAATTTCATAAAGCGCGTTCCGCAGTTCAACCGTCCGTTCCCCGACCTGCTCTTCAAGCTCATCATGGGCTTTTTGCAGCGCCAGCTCCTCGACCCTCATTAATTCATTGCGCTTTTGCTGTGTCAGGTCGGTAATCACCATGCACACCGCGCCTTGTATATCCGCTTGCCTGAGTGAACTGATGGAAAGCAACACAGGGGTGGACTTTTTGCTTCCGGTTTTTAAGGCCAGTTCCTGCTTATTGTTCTTCTCTGAACTATGCTCAAGCAAACGCTTAAATAATGGAATGTCTGACGATGACAAGTATTGGTAGATTGAAGATCCCACTAATAGGTCCAGTGATCTGTTGAGAATATCCGCAAAACGCTGGTTACTAAAAAGGATTGTGCCGTCAGCATCCAGGGTGACGGCCCCTTCGTTCATGGTTTCGACCATGATCCGGTAAGGATGATCGGCGCCCGATAGTGTAAAAACGCGATCGCCTTCCGCCGTTTTGACAATCAGGCCATCCACCTCGCCACTCAGAATGGCACGCAGCGTTTCCTCGGATTCTGTCATCCGCTCTGTTTCTCTCATGCATTCTTGGGTTTCAGATCAATGCCGACCAGAAACCTTTCCGTATCCGACATGTCGCCGATGAGCTTTCTGAGCGGCAGGGGGAGTTGTTTGATCAGCGTCGGCGTGGCGATAATCTGCTCACCTGCGGCCAGCTTAGGCTGCTGATAAATATCGATCACCTTGAGTTCGTATTCGCCTTTTAGGTATTGCTCACAGAGATTGCGGACATTGGCGATGGCCCGGGTTGACTTTGGAGTCATCCCTGTAATGTACAGCCGCAGAACGTGCTTTGCGCGATCGGGCATCGCTGCTGCTTTTTCGAATTCCTCGGTGCTTGACTTTACTTTTTTGCCCGCCATGATTGTTTCTCCTGATATTTACGAGATCGGCCGTATATCCAGTCCTACCAGCACGCGCTCTGTATTTGCCAGATCGCCGATAATTTTTTTAATCGGCTCGGGAAGCTTCCGGACCAGTGTCGGCAGAGCAATAATCTGGTCCCCTTTGGCCAACTGGGGATTCTTTAAAAGGTCTATCACTTCAATCTGGTATTTTCCCGCGAGGTGTTCATCGCAGATCTTCTTTAAATTGGTAAAAGCCGTTATTGATTTTTTGGTCTGGCCGGCTACATACAACCTCAGATTCCATATTTCTTCCGTTGCATCGCTTTTTGCTTTTTTGGCTTTTACTTTTGGCACAGCTTTCATTTTCCTATCCTTTCCTGTTCTTTTTCGAGCGCATCGCTTGCGGACCTGATGGTTTTCCCTTGCGCAGTTTAGCCATTTCCAGACGGTCTTGTGCCTGGATAGCTTGTCTCTTTTTCTCCTCTTCCGCCATCAAAAGCACCTCCAGCGTTTCCACATCGAACTCGGCACGAATCGCTGCAATGTTTGCTTCAAGGGCGTTCTTCTTGCGCTCCTGCGCGCGGAGCCTGCGCTCCACCTCTCGCTGGCGTGCCAGATCAGAAGCCTTTTCACCGGCTTCCTGGGCAGCTCTCGCGCTGCCGGTTAGTACCTCGCCTGTGCCGGTATAGATGTCGACCAGGTCAATGCCACGGTCCGTGAGGAGGAACTCCTGTATCTGGTTGGAATGGGCCATTCCGCGTGACTTCAGGATGTAGAGGCCCCGGTTGCGTTCCCCGTTGAGTTCAATATCACGCAGCAGAAGCCAGGTATCGATCAGAGAAGATATCTCTTCGCTGGTTTGTTCCAGGCTGCCTTCACAACGCGTAAGGTCCGTCAGAAAGGTTGTGATGTTGGTCATCTTTAAATAATCAATCAGTCGAGTTAAGATGGATTTGACCTCTGATGCTGATCCCGCAACAGTCAGGTTGCTAATCGGGTCTACAATGAAAACCTGGGGATTGAACGTATTGATCACCTTGTGGAAGGTGAGAAGATGCATCTCCAGGCCGTAAAGGGAAGGCCTCACCGAGTGAAACCTCAGAAGCCCCTTTTTCACCCATTTGGCGAGATCCATCCCAATGGAGGCCATGTTGCGGATGATCTGGCTGGGTGATTCCTCAAAGGCAAAATACAGGCAGCGCTCGCCCCGCCTGCAGGCGGCGTCGGCAAAGGTTGCCGCTAAACTTGTTTTGCCCGTGCCCGCCGTGCCGGAAATAAGAATTGTGCTGCCCCTGTAGAACCCTTTTCCTTCCAGCATGGCATCCAGCTTGGGAACGCCCGTGGAGACACGCCGCGACGAAACGGGGTAGTCGAGTCCCAACGACGTGATGGGCAGGATAGAGAGGCCTCCCTCGTCAATCAGGAAGGGATACTCGTCGGCACCGTGCGATGAACCGCGATACTTGATAATACGCAGGCGGCGGGTGGAAATTTGCTCGTCTATACGGAAGTCGAGGAAAATTACACAATCGGCCACGTATTCTTCAAGCCCATAGCGGGTGAGCATCTTGTTGCCGCTCTCCCCTGTGACGATAGCCGTCACACCGCGTTCTTTCAACCAGAGAAAAAGCCTTCGAAGTTCTGCCCGGATGATCGCGGCATTGGACAGCCCGGAGAAAAGCGCTTCGATGGTATCCAGGACAACCCGCTTTGCGCCGATGGAGTCTATGGCGTTTCCCAGGCGGATGAACAATCCTTCCAGGTCGTACTCGCCTGTCTCTTCAATTTCGCTTCGTTCGATATAAACGTGGTCCATGGCGATAAGACCACGTGACATCATGTCGTTGATATCAAAACCCAGCGAGATGAAGTTCTTCGCGAGATCTTCCGGTGATTCCTCGAAGGTCATGAAGACCCCGGGTTCTCCGAAATTTAGGGCGCCCCGCAGGAGAAACTCCATGGCGAAAAGTGTTTTGCCGCAGCCTGCGGAACCGCAGATCAGGGTCGGCCTGCCTTGGGGTTTTTTCTTAACCATGGTTATCTCCCGAAATCTTTACACTCATTAAAAAGAGGAACACTTTCCAACAGCGTAAATTAGTTTGAAGTGAATTAATACTTACTGAATAAAATACTTACTGAATAAAATACTATGAAGGTCGCTTGCTAACGTGCATTAAATCATCATCGTTGGAGGGCAGTTAAGGGGAAAAATCGCCATTTCATTTTTTGCACTGTAATGAACTTATCAAAAATAATATTAATTTTCCACAGCTAAAATTCCCGACTCCTATCATTTACGATTTATACCATTCGTGTAGCCATCGCCTGTTCGGCCCGATTTCCCATTAGTGTCTGCATTTTTTCCGGCATGCTTTGTTTCAAACTTTATTCAATACGTTACGGCCGGAGATAAAGGAACCGGTTAGACTGTTCACCCCATCCAAGTGATCCCTCAACCTGTTGAGGCTCCACCAAATACTGAGGCCAAACGAATTCTTCCGATATTTGTGGCGTTCTCCTTTGTTGATGCAACTATCTGTTATTATAGAACTAATCAAAAATTATAATTAACATTGGCTATTGGCTGGCTATTTGCACTTATTCATCTGAGAGCAGGTCAATCTGCTTAGCTAGGAAACAAGAGAGTCAAATAACATTAAGGAGGGGAAATATGGGTACGATACTGATCGTTATTTTGGTACTCGTTCTCGTCGGTGTACTACCAACTTGGCCTCACAGTAAGAAGTGGGGATACTATCCCAGTGGTGGAGTTGGATTGATCCTTTTGATTTTGATCATCCTGCTGCTGATGGGACGAATCTGAAGGGAGTTTAGTATGCGGTCGTTTCAAGTTTTTCAGGGAAGGTGACAAGCCTTTTCAACGAGTCGTGTGAAGGTTGGCCTTCCCGGGTTGACTCGATAATTGACTTGTGAACTATCTATTGTTTGGCGCGGCAATACGACGCAATATGCCGTCAACTGCGCGCAATACCGCGCTCAGTTATTTTTTCGAGATATAGGAGAATCATCATGAGATATTCAATTTTAGTTTTAGCAGCACTGTTCGCGCTGGCATTAAGCGGATGTGAGCGACCGACGACGGTGGTTACGCCTCCGGCGCCTGATACCGTTGTGGTTACACCTGCGCCTGCACCTGCACCTGCACCTGTTCCCGGACCTCCAGGACCACAGGGAGCACAGGGATCACAGGGAACTCAGGGATCTCAGGGATCTCAGGGAGATATGGGCGCGCCTGCAGAAAAAGGCGACACCGGTAAGACCGGAATGACTGGACCCGAAGGTCCCAAGGGCGAGCAGGGTAATACCGGTGGCGACACGGTAGTGGTTCTTCCAAATCGCTGATCGGGTAGCATCAGATGCTGAACGAGTAATTGGTCGATCGAGCTTCCTGTCACACCAGTTGAAGCACACGGAAGAAACATTTACATCTATTATGAGCGGCGGAATGAATTCCGCCGCTCATCAAGGCTTAATACAGGACTTCCTATATTTCAGACTGGTGAATGTTTGCGTCGCTCGTGGACATCATGAGCTATGCACGGATTTCGGAGCCAGCGGTGCTCTCTGAATTAACATGATTTGCCTTTTCTTTCTTCCTCTCTTTCAGTCGCATTTCCCTTCTGGTTTTTGCCTCAAGATTCTGGCGTTGCTCCTCTTCTGTATCTAAGATCAGCGGGGGCAGCAGCACAGGCCGGCCACTTTTGTCGAGGGCAACGAAGGTCAGATAAGCAGATGATGTATGATGTATCTGTCCCGTCATGAGATTTTCGGTCTCCACCCGAACCCCGATTTCCATAGATGTTCGCCCTACGAAGTTCAAACTAGCTCGTGCAGTCAGGAGATCACCGACAAAGACTGGATAATGGCCCCGCCATGGACGTTTCCTGCAATATTTGCATCTTGAGGATTCATCTGCTGAGTCATGGTGATTCTGCTGTCTTTACAACTTTTTCCTTCCATGTTCACACTCCTGTGGATTAGATTTTTGTATTCCTCACTTTAATTTTTATTCACGATTAACAACGAGATGATGAATCAAAGCAAATTGTCTATGACAGGCAGTTCATTCAATTTTGATCTGCCGGAAAGGAGGTCTACTTTTATTTGTAAAAAACCTTCTGTATGGATCGTAACCAAACCTTTCGGTTCGTATATAATAAAAAATGAGAGCCACCTGTGCCGTGTCGTCTTTTTACTGGAGTCCATCATTTAACATTCGGTCTATAAGGGGTGATAATCACCACAAAGACCCTTAAATTTACTTTTCGTTAACATCCAGTAGAACAGACTCCATACGAACACTGCAGTCTCTCATGTTACCAATATAGTGATCCTCATCATCAATGTCAATGGCGATGCCTGGGCTTGTCGGGTAGGAACCGTATTTATTACTGATTGAACCCTTGCATTTGTGCCAGGGCTGATGATTTTTCAATATCGCTATTGACTTACAGAAATACATTTCCTATAAGTAAGCAGTAAGGAAGTAATGTCTTAACGAGGAGTTTCGGTCATGCAACGGTTCGGGAGAATCAGACTGCAACGGGCGCAAGTAGCGTTCCCGATGAAACGCAGCTTGTGAAAAAATAAGACTTTTAAAGGAGGCTGCAATGTACGGACATATCGTAACCACAGGAATCTCTTTCGGGACGGCATTGGCAATCACCATCAGTTACAGTACCAATCATTCTGTGTTGTGGGCGATTATACACGGTTTTCTTTCATGGATTTACGTGATTTATCATGTCATATTTCATTAATATGAAAAGATTTGAATTTCCTCGAAATGCATGAAGACAAAGTGTCTTTAACAGTACTAATGGTTGCCTGCCAAACTTTGTTATCCGCACGCAGGCCGTCAGGCATCAACGACCACATCCCATTAGTGGGTTTTGTCTGAAAATTCATGTCTTTCAGAAGTTCGTTGACAAAACTCATGTCGTAATGTTAGCTCTAACCCGTTAAAAAATAAGGTTGCAAGAGGTCTCACCATGCGTGGTGATCCTCTGTTAAAATAATAAAGAACACGAGTACGAAGGAGGATGTATGGATTTGAGAGATGCGTATTTTGTTGACGGCGTGCGGACATGGTT
>PHBN01000081.1:0-3945 GCA_002840635.1 Deltaproteobacteria bacterium HGW-Deltaproteobacteria-1 | reverse complement strand
TATGGCCCATCATCCCATGGGAGCGGGCGCAGACCCGAACCCGAGAATCATTACAGAGAAGATGGTGGAAGTGAAGTATTTCAACATGGGCAACACGGCGGAAAAACTTCATGACTGGATGCCGGAACATGGCGAGCAGCCCGTTACCAAGGATGAGGCGGATGAATATGCCTTCCATTGCCTTGAGAAATACTTCAAAGCCCTGGATGAAGGTTATTACCATAAACACTGTGTTGATATGACGGTATTTTCTCCTGCCGGATGGAAAGTTGCCAACTATGATGAGCAGGCCAAGCGGGGGACCACCCTGGATAGCATTAAAAGCCTCCGGAAATTCCCCTTTAAGGCTGAAGGCCGCGTCACGGCTGCAAACGCTTCGGGACTGAACGACGGCGCATGCGCATCGCTCCTGATGTCCGGCAAACGATGCAAAGAATTGGGCATCAAACCCAAAATGAAGTTTGTCGGTGCCGCTTTCGCCGGTGTCGATCCGTCCATCATGGGGTGGGGTCCTGTTCCCTCCACGGAAAAGGTTCTTAAGAACTTCGGTATGAAATTCGAAGACATTGATATCATTGAACTCAACGAGGCCTTTGCCGTGCAGGCTGTCGGATTCATGAAGCATTTCGGTATGAAGACTCCGGTAGATCCAAGGCTCAATCCTTACGGCGGAACTATTGCCATGGGTCACCCGCTGGCCAGTTCCGGTGTGCGTTTGAGCATGCAGCTTGGGCAGGATTTCGAGCTCAATCCAAAAGCCAGGTACGGGCTCACCACCATGTGCGTCGGTCTCGGCATGGGCGGTTCGATCATTTGGGAAAACGTAGTAGGAAAATCAATCTAGGAGGCTCATACAATGGCTAAATACATAACAGAATGTAAATTAAACTTTTTGCAGTCAAAGAAGGCAGGCAAGATAGCGATTGTCACCATGGACAATGGACAGTTCTATAATATTCCCAATACCTGGGGCGAAGAAGCCCTTGAATCGCTCAACAAGGTCCTCGATATTGTGGAGAAGGACAAGGATGTAAAGGGCTGGATACTCACCGGGAAACCCTACATTTTCAATGTCGGCGCCGATATCATGAGCGTTGACCCGAACATGAAAAGGGAAACGGCTCTTCAGGTCGGCGCGCTGGGACATACGACTTTCAAGAGAATCATGGGCCTCAAGATCCCGACACTTGCCGCCATTAACGGCGCTGTCATGGGCGGTGGCGTAGAGGTGGGGCTCTACCACAACTACCGCACGATCTCCAGAAGTCCGGGCGGGTGCGATCACTATGCGCTGCCCGAGTGCTTCCTCGGCCTCGTGCCGGGTTGGGGCGGAACCCAGCTGGTACCCAAGCTTTGCGGTCCTGAAACAGCCATCGAACTCATCATCACGAACCCGCTCAATATGAATAAAATGATTAATTCCAAAAAGGCCTTCGAGATGGGTCTTGCGGATAAACTCATCGCTCCCGCAGAGTTCATGGATGAGTCCATCGCTTTACTCGAGCGCATCATCACAGGCGAAGAGAAGATCGAGCGCAAAAAAGTGGATCCGAAGATGAGTGAATCGGCAAGTCTCATTCAGGAGCAATAGGGCCGTTCCGGGCGCTTGAGCTCATCAAGGGCGCGGGAGAGTGGTCTCTGGATGAAGGATTCCAGAAGGAGAACGAAGCACTGGCTGACATGATCATATCCGATCAGTTCAAGTGCGGTGTATATTCATTTGATCTTACCCAGCGCCGGGCCAAGAAACTTCCCGGCAGGCCGCCGAAAGAAGTCAAGGGCAACAAGATTGCGAAGATCGGCGTCATCGGCGCAGGCCTCATGGCATCCCAGATGGCCCTGCTATTCGCACAGCGCTATCAGTGCCCGGTTGTCATGAAGGATATTAAGCAGGAATTCGTGGATAAGGGGTTGGCTTACTGCAGGGAACAGCTTGCCAAGACCGCAAAAAAAGGAAAACTGTCCGCGGCGGATGCCAAATGGATCGGGGAGGAACTCATCACCGGCACCTTAACATACGAACCGTTCAAGGACTGCGATTTCGTCATCGAGGCCGTTTTTGAAGAAATGGGCATCAAACAGAAAATTTTCGGCGATCTGGAAACAGCCTGCAAGCCGGAGTGCCTGTTCCTTACCAATACATCCTCTCTGGATGTTGCCGAGATGGGCAAAAACCTGAAGGACCCGTCCCGCGTGGTGGGCTTCCATTTCTTTAATCCCATTGCCGTGCTCCCGCTTGTCGAGATTATCAAGACTGAAAAAACCAGTGACGTCGTGCTGGCAACGGCATTCGACATTGCCAAGAAAATCAAGAAGACGCCTGTTCTCGTGAAGAACGCGCCTGCTTTCCTTGTCAACAGGATTCTGCTGGCATGGATGGACGGCATTTTCCAGTGCATTGATGAAGGAGCAGCTTTTATGCAGGTGGATAACGCCGTTGTCGAGCTGGGTTACCCCATGTCGCCGTTTACCCTTGCCGCGCTGGTTGGTCCTGCCATTGCCCTTCACGTGCAGGAGACTCTCAACAAGGCGTGGCCTGACCGGTTCCCGGTAAGCACAGGACTCAAAAACCTGGTGGCAAAGGGCAAGAAGTCCATTCTTACCTTTACCGACAAGGGTATCGATGTTGATCCCGAAATCGCAGCCGGCTGGCCTCAGGGGAACAAGAAGTTCACCGACGACGAGATCAGAGAGCGTGTCTTGAATCGCGTCGCGAAAGAGATCGATTTTATTCTCAAAGAGGGTGTCGTGGCGAGCCCCAAAGATGTGGATACAGGCGTTATCATGGGAGCGGGATGGCCGTTTTTCATGGGCGGCATCACTGCGTACCTGGATCAGAAAGGTATTTCCAAGAAGGTTGTGGGCAGGGACTTCCACCAGAACGGGTTTTTGGCAATAGAAAAATAACAGAAGGATAATTACCAATTGAGGAGCCGGACGGTCTTTGGACCCGTTCGGCTCCTTTTTTTACGCTTGAGTTTTTTTCTGAGATTATATCCTGTATGCGCGCGGTATGGATGATGGAAAAAAGACAGAAAGACGTTACCAGTGAACCATATCTTGAAGTACAAGCTGCTTTAGTTTACAACGAAAATCACTTTGGCCTCGTCAACACATCAATCGTTTGTAATTTTGTCAGGTTGACCTATAGTCAGGTTGCCGGTGCAGGGGCAAGACGCTGAAAATACGAAAGTTTCAACAATTGGCTAGCGTATCTTACCGTGAGCCCTTTCCACTTTCTATGGCTTCCACCAGGCGCCGACTCAACGATTCATGATTAACCGTATCTTTTCGACCTTATCCATATCCGCAAAGGCCGGCGAGATCAGGATTGCGCCAAACAGGAGGACGGCACAAAAAATTGTTAAGCCCTTGTATCTTTTCATTTTATACTCCTTTCGTTGCGGTGCCCACGGTTTGTATGCTGCGTTTCCACAAAAAACCTGCCGGGCAACAGCCGTTCGCCACCCGCCGATTTTCCTTGCCATTCTTGTTTAAGTATAATGCTGATTTAAAAAAAATCAAGCTTTAGTCGATGGATGTTTTGTGATAACAAAATCATCCGGTTGTCATTCTTACGCTCACAACTTATTAGAAATATTTGTTATTATGGGGAAGGGACACTGGCGGAAAGTCAAAAAGAATATGTGGGAGGGACGCCATGCGTAAATGGATGACAGGGTTTTTATTGGCACTGGCAGCGGCAGTCGGAATCTTCTGGGTTGCGATTGACAAGGACATGCGCGATCTGATTTTGCATGTGCCGATTGACAGGAATGTCCTTTTCTGGTCCATCCCGCAGCGTGATGCTGCTTTTCGCGCGATGGACAGGGTTCCTCTTGTTGTCAAATCCCGGATTATTTCTGCCGGCAAAAATGTCTATCCCCTGCCGAAGGGACAGCCGCTTGATATCGGCGTCGATGTTGATGCGTATATGAAGGACCA
>PHBN01000421.1 GCA_002840635.1 Deltaproteobacteria bacterium HGW-Deltaproteobacteria-1 | reverse complement strand
AAATCCTCACGGTTAAAACCGAAGTGGAATACTCCCTTATTGTCGCCGTGAAACTGGCCATTGTCTAAATCCAGATCAGCAATGGCCAAAAAACCGGATAGATATAATACTGAACAAAATTGTTTCAACAAAGGGCTAATATTTTTAATGTGATGCAGCGTCATACTGCTGACCACCAGATGATATGAGCCGCTAAAAACATCACCTTTTTCCAGGTCAATATATTGGGCTTTGACGTTTTGTAAACCGTTTTCTGTAATTTTACGGCGGAACACATCAAGCATCCCCTGGGAGCTATCGACACCTGTCACGGAGTGGACAAACGGTTGCAACGCCAATGACAGTAAACCCGTTCCACATCCAAAATCCAAAATATCCATGTCCTGAGTCAGCTTTATTTCCTTCAGGATAGTCTGCGCAATATCTGCTGCCAATTTTACACGTCCGGCATTCAAATCCCAGCTTGCTGCTTCCTGATCAAAATTCCGTCTTTCATTTTTCATCCCATTTTCTCCATAATTCCGGAAGAAATCCGAAAATATTGATATCGCTGAAGGCGATCACGATCACGTTTCAAGGGTAAAGGCACGAGGCTTATTTGTCGGCTTCATCCCCGACTGAAGATTGCGCGAAGATGAAGCCGGCTATTTTTTCGGCATCAGATCTATTTTGTTTTGCCGATTGTGGAGATATGAAAGGGTACATAAAGGGGACAAAAGCCGATCGCGCTGGTGACAATGAAAATCACCGCGAAGATACCGAGAATGATCGCAGCGAGGCCCGTAATATTGCCGGTCAAGTAAAGGACAATCACCACAATGGCCAGTAATACCCTGATAACCCGGTCAACAGTTCCCATGTTCTTTTTCATGAGCTTCTCCTTTCTTAAATCCGTTAAAAGCAATAAACACTTCATTTGTATTTCGCAGGATATTGTTTTTTTATCCCGCACTCTTGTTACATTCCAGAGCAACAGGCAACAACATAAACCCTGGCCTGTAACTGTCTCACTCACGTAGATACACCCATGCGCGGCAATAACCAGGCTTGCACAAATACCCATACAGCAAGGATCAATAGTAAAATCAACAAGTCATTCATTTTTACCTTCCTTCTCCTGATATGCGGGGAGGCGAAAAGGTGCAACCCCGTCTCCCCGCTTACCGTTTAGTTCAAGTTCTTGTCCAGCAAAGCCACGAGCTGATTTCTGGATAACAGTCCAATCGAAGTCTCCTGTACTTTTCCGTTTCTAACCAGAAGCAATGTCGGTATGCTCCTTACCCCGTACTGGGAGGCGGTCGCCGGATTATCATCCACATTCACTTTAACGATGTTGACCTTATCTTTATACTCGGTCGCAAGCTCCTCCAGAATCGGGCCGATTGCCCGGCAGGGTCCGCACCAGGGCGCCCAGAAATCCACCAGCGTCGGTTTCTCTTCTTTTAATACCACTGTACTGAAATTACTATCATCTGCGTGCTTCACAAATTCTGCATTACTCATTTTGGTTTCTCCTTATTGATTTTTTTGTATTTCCTATCCGTCCACTGTAAATAACTACCAGCTTTCGGTTTCATAAATACACCCTGATCGTTAACGTTTCATTGATCTAAATCAACGCGGGAGAATTTTTTTTGCACATCAGTATCACCCGTCCATGAAGCTTCTCTTTCGAATGCCGGGTCTGGCTGATGTCTCAAAGGTCTTCGTCCTCAACCTCCTTTTCTTTTTCCAACGGACATGCCTTGTTCTTGAAAAATTCAAAGTACAACAAGGGAACGACGATAAGCGTGAGCATTGTGGAGGCCACGGCCCCGAACATCATGGCGATGGCTAAACCCTGGAAGATGGGGTCGAAGAGCATCACAAAAGACCCGACAACGACGGCGGCTGCCGTGAGCACGATGGGCCGGAAACGGACGGCGCCCGCCTGGATCAACGCCTGACGCAGATCTCCCTTTTCATGCCATTCCATCTGGATAAAGTCCACAAGCAGTATGGAATTTCGCACAACGATTCCCGCCAGGGCAATGAAGCCAATCATGGATGTCGCCGTGAAGAAAGCGCCGAACACCCAGTGGCCGGGCAAGATCCCCACAAGGGTCAGGGGGATTGGGGCCATAATGACCAGCGGCGTCACAAAGCTCCTGAACCACGCGACAACCAGAATATAAATGATGATGAGCACCGCTGCGAAGGCAATGCCCAGGTCCCGGAACACCTCATAGGTGATATGCCATTCACCATCCCACTTCATGGCATAACGGCCTTCCAGCCAGGGTTGCGTTGTATAAAACTGCTGCAACTCGTACCCCTCGGCAAGCTTCATTTTTTCGATGTCCGACTTCATCTTTAGGATGGCATAAACGGGGCTCTCTTCGGTCCCTGCTACGTCGCCCGTCACATAGGTTACGTTTTTCAAATTCTTATGGTAGATCGTTTTTTCCTCAATCCCCTCTCGC
>PHBN01000420.1 GCA_002840635.1 Deltaproteobacteria bacterium HGW-Deltaproteobacteria-1 | reverse complement strand
CGCACCAACGCCGACACACCGCATGACGCGGCCGTCGCCCGGAACTTCGGCGCGCAGGGCATCGGCCTCTGCCGCACCGAACATATGTTCTTTGAAGGTGAACGGATTAAAGCCGTGCGCGAAATGATCCTGGCCGATGACCTGGAAGGCCGCAAGAAGGCATTGGCCAAGTTGCTGCCGATGCAGCGTGAAGACTTCTACGGCATTTTGAAAGCCATGGAAGGATACGGCGTCACCATTCGTCTGCTCGATCCGCCGCTGCATGAATTCGTTCCGCACGAAGAAGAGAGCCAGCTTGAAATGGCCAGGGAAATGGGAATTTCCGTGGAAGCCGTGAAAGCCAAGGTCAATGCGCTTCATGAATTCAACCCGATGCTGGGGCACCGCGGATGCCGTCTGGGCATCACCTATCCCGAAATCACTGAAATGCAGGCGCGCGCTATTTTTGAAGCGGCCTGTCAACTGACCAAAGAAGGCGTGGACGCGCGTCCCGAAGTCATGGTTCCACTGGTCGGCATCGTGAAAGAGCTTGCATCGCAGAAGGAAATCATCGTCGCCACCGCCAAAAAAGTCATGGAAGAAACGGGCGTGAAGGTTGATTATTCCGTCGGCACCATGATTGAAGTGCCGCGTGCGGCGGTCACTGCTGATGAAATCGCGAAGGAAGCTGCGTTCTTCTCCTTCGGCACCAACGACCTGACCCAGATGACCTTCGGATACAGCCGCGACGATGCGGGCAAATTCCTGCCCGAATACGTCAACAAAAAGATTCTGCCGGTTGACCCTTTCCGCGTTCTGGACCGCGATGGTGTCGGTAAACTGATTAAAATGGCCGTAGAAAAAGGCCGGGGTGTCAACGGCAAACTGAAAGTCGGCATCTGTGGCGAGCACGGTGGAGAACCGAGTTCCATCGAGTTTTGCCATCTGACCGGTTTGAATTACGTCAGCTGTTCGCCCTTCCGGGTGCCCATCGCGCGGCTTGCCGCAGCACAGGCAGCTTTAAGAAACGCGGCGCCGGCAAAGAAGACAGAAAAGGTATCGCCATTGAAAAAGGCCATTGTCAAGACAGCCAGGAATGTGCTTGCGGGACTGGCCGCGGCCAAGGCGACATTTAAAGGCACAGCTCCGATAAAAAAGGCGGCCTCGGGAAAGCCGACGGCTAAAAAGCCGGCTGCCAAAAAAGCCGTGGTGAAAAAATCGGCCCCCAAAAAAGCAGCGGCGAAAAAACCCGCGGTTAAAAAACCGGCCGTAAAGAAAGTTGCAGTCAAAAAAGTTGCCGCTAAAAAGCCGGTAAAGAAAGCCGCAAAGAAAAAATAAACATTAACACTACAAGAAGGAAAAAAACCGGAGCCGGTCGCCCTGCTCCGGTTTTTTGTCCGCCGTTTTTTCCTGGATAGAAAAAGCCTTTTTGCCCGGCGTCAATTGCCGTCTGCGTACTCCCTATTTTGTCGATATTATATGTTAATC
>PHBN01000419.1 GCA_002840635.1 Deltaproteobacteria bacterium HGW-Deltaproteobacteria-1 | reverse complement strand
CAGAATCGGTTCGACCAGCGGGCAGTCCACCGCGCCGGCGATGACCACATCCGCCAGATTGAGTTTGAGCATCATCTCGCCGATAATCATGGATGTCACACCGGTGGCGCAGGCCGTAATCGTTGAACTGATGGGACCCGTAGCCCTGGTCATGATGGAAACCTTGCCACCCACCATGTTGATGCAGGAATTGGGATTGGCAAAGGGATGCGGCAATTTGTTATCCGCAATCATCTGGCGGTCAGCTTTTAAAACCGCATCCAAGCCGCCGACGGCGGAACTGAACGTGACGGCCACACGCGGTGCGATGTCGGCGGTGATTTCCACCCCGCTCATCTTCAGCGCCCGATGAACCACCAGCAGGGCGTACTGGTAGATCGGCGACGTCCAGTGCGCCATTTCGCGAGGCTGTAAAAACGGATAGGGCCGGATATCCACTTCGCCCACCTGACCGGCCACACGCACGGGAAAATCAGCGGTCAGGGGAAATCGCGTTAGCGGCCCGATACCGCTCTCGCCCTGAACAGCCCGCCGCCACTGACTTTCCAGATCCGTTCCCAGGGAAGAAACAGCGTCATAGCCCAGTATGAACGTTTTTTTCAACACGTTGTATTCATCCTCTTTTCATGCTCCACCGGAAATCAATCCCGCAGCGATTAGGTGCATTATCATGCAAGAGCTTTCTAAAAATATCAATTATAATTTTTTTGATTTTAAAGATAAAAAGAATGTCTATGATGGGTCCGATACAGTTTATGACTTTTGTCTGATAGTCTAAAGTCCAGCAGCCTTCAGCCTTCCTCTACCACGGGATCAGCCGGTAGAGTTTGGCGAACATCTCGTATACTTCAATCCAGTTCTGCAGATCCTGCGTGCTGATGATATGATCGCGTTTATTCACCATGATCCAGCTCATATGTGCCGCGCCGTCCTTGCAGGTGGCACAATCACGCGTAGCGGACGTGCAGCATCGATGAACCGTCTTCAAGTCGGCCGCCCAACGGTAAAAATGAATCAGGCGGCGCACGGGCGGCTGCCGGTTATCCAACGATTCGGTCACCGAGGGACATTCGCGCCAGCCGAAGCGGCGGCCCAGCATTATGCCGGTGGTAATCACTTCATGATAATATTTACTGGAAATGACCGTCTGCGGATACCTCTCCAGCATCTCGTCCATCTCCACACGCAGATCACTAAGCTCACCCTCCCGCCAGTGAAATCCGTCCACGCCCTCATCATTGGACAGAAGCTGCAGATGCACTTTCAGACCGACATCCTCAATGCGTTTAATGACCGGTTCAATTTTCCCAACCTGCTTGGGGGTCACGGTGTAAAGATAGTAAGTATAAGGATCCCCTTCGTAATTTTTGCTGGATATGGCAAATGTGTCTTTGCCCCGAAGAATTTTTTCGTCTTCACCGCCTCCCCACAGAGAAATCCCCACCATCATGTCGGGAAATTTATCGC
>PHBN01000418.1 GCA_002840635.1 Deltaproteobacteria bacterium HGW-Deltaproteobacteria-1 | reverse complement strand
CCGGTCATGATTGAAGGCGGCGGACTGGGTGTTTTCAAACCGGAGGAAGTCGGTCCGATGAATGTGCAAACGCAAAACGGTGTGGTGGATATTGAAGCGGCAGACGATGCGGAAGCCGTTTTGCTGGCCAAAAAGTATCTTTCCTTTTTTCAGGGGTCAACAACGTCATGGGAAGCAGGCGACCAGCTCAAATTGCGCAGCCTGATCCCGGAGAGCCGCAAACGGGCCTACAATGTCCGGACCGTTATCAAAGCAATGGCGGACACAGACTCTTTTCTGGAGATCAGACCGAAATTCGGGCTCAGCATGGTAACAGGGCTGCTTCGCATCGAGGGCCGGCCCTTTGGCGTCATCGCCAACAACTCCATGCACATGGCCGGTGCAATTGAAGCCGAAGGCGCGGACAAAGTCGCCCGTTTAATGCAGATCTGCAACGCCCATGGTCTGCCGATTTTGTCATTATGCGACACACCGGGCTTCATGGTCGGGCCGGAGATTGAAAAACGTGCGCAGGTGCGACATGTCTGCCGAATGTTTGTCATCGGTTCCCACCTCACGGTTCCCTATTTCACCATTGTATTGCGCAGAGGTTATGGCCTTGGTGCCATGGCCATGGCCAGAGGGGGATTCCATGAGTCTTTCTTCACGGCAGCCTGGCCGACCGGCGAATTCGGCGGAATGGGACTGGAAGGCGCCGTCAAGGCAGGATTCAAGAAAGAACTCGCCGCCATTGAAGATCCCCAAAAACGGGAAGAATTTTATGAGTTCCTGGTCGCCCAGCTCTACGAAAGGGGCAAGGCCGTTAACATGGCCTCTTACCTGGAAATTGACGCGGTGATCGAGCCTGCCCGGAAATCCAGTGATGCCTGTCATTCTTTCATTGATCCATGGTAATGACAATAAAATCCATGATATCAACATATTAAGATTATTTCAGGCCAACGGATAAAAATATTTACCCAATGGCTAAAATTAATTGACAAACAGGCAGAATTTGTCTATAAGCTCCAGTCTTAACGTTAATCGAGGATAAGTATATGTACGCAATCATAAAAACAGGAGCAAAACAACACAAGGTCAGTGAGGGCGATATCCTGCTGGTTGAAAAACTGGCGGGTGACAAGGGAACCGAGGTTGTTTTTGATGAAGTTCTGATGGTTTCTGACGACAGCAGTGTTAAAATCGGAAAACCTTTTGTGGAAGGCGCGAAAGTGGTCGGCGAAGTTGTCATCCAGACAAAAGGTCCCAAAGTGATTATCGGCAAAATGAAACGCCGCAAGGGATTCCGTAAAAAGACCGGGCACCGTCAGGAATTGACAAGCATGAAAATAAAGAAGATTTCGATATAAGCGGAGGACATCATGGCACATAAAAAAGGTCAGGGAAGCTCCCGCAACGGTAGAGACTCCAATGCGCAGCGACGCGGCGTCAAAGTATATGGCGGTGAAAAAATTCACGCGGGATCCATTATCGTGCGGCAGGTGGGCACCAAGATTCATCCGGGAAACAATGTCGGTTTGGGAAAGGATTACACGCTTTTCGCACTCATCAACGGCGTTGTGAAATATGAAAGACTGGACAAAACCCGGAAAAAAGTCAGCGTATACGCCGCATAAAACAGACGGGTGAATACAGGATTTTAAGGCGCTTACCTGGTAAGCGCCTTTTTATTTTTTATGTAAATTTCCTCTCCTTTGCGTGACGTTGTTGTCAGCCCTGTTGCTTTCCTCAACGTATTTATCAGATGCCCCTGCGGGGGTAACTCGCTGACGCCGCTTCGTACTTTGTCTAGAAAATTTTTAACATCTGTCATATATAGTTCAAGAAAAAAGGCGTTCTCCTTATGAAGTTTGTTGACGAAGCAAAGATATATGTGAAGGGCGGACACGGCGGAGCAGGCTGCGTGAGTTTCCGGCGGGAGAAGTTTGTTCCCAAAGGCGGACCTGACGGCGGCGACGGCGGCAAGGGCGGTGACGTGATTTTCCGCGCAGACAGAAGCCATCATACGCTGCTGGATTTGAAATATCAGCAGCATCAGTTCGCCAAAAACGGCGGACACGGCTCCGGCAACAACCGTACCGGACGCAGCGCAGAAGACTTGATCGTCATTGTTCCGCCCGGAACCGTAGTAAAAGATTTTGAAACAGGCGAGATCCTGGCCGATCTGTCCAAACCGGGACAAACCTTCGTTGTGGCCAAAGGCGGCATCGGCGGCAAGGGCAACGCTCACTTCAAGACGTCCACGCATCAGACGCCTCGCTTCGCCCAGGAAGGCATGGAGGGCGAGGAACGGCAACTCAAGATGGAACTCAA
>PHBN01000417.1 GCA_002840635.1 Deltaproteobacteria bacterium HGW-Deltaproteobacteria-1 | reverse complement strand
TCAAGGGGGTGCTGCTGTGGAAAAGCCTATCCGTATTCTGGCCGTTGATGATGAAGAATCATTTACCTTTTTCGTAAAGCTCAATCTTGAATCCAACACCATGCATGATTTTAAAATCTTGACCGCCAACAGAGGTGAAGAAGGTTTGAAAATGGCCAAAATTTACAAACCGGACCTGATCTTACTGGATGTCATGATGCCCGATATGTCCGGGGCGGAGGTTGCGGAGGAACTGCTACTGGACGATCGCACGAAAAACATCCCCATCATTTTCATTACAGCGCTGGTAAAAAGAGATGAAGTAAAAAATGACTCGGGTACGGTGGGTGGACGCGAATTTATGGCCAAACCGGTCAGCAAGGAAGAACTGGTCAAGCGCATTGAAACCACCCTGCATTTAAATCAGGGTTAAGGTTTGCAGTTTTTACGCCGGTTGTCCCGCCGGTTTAAATTTTAAACTCAATACTGAACACGGAGATTCTTCATGGATAAAAACATTATTAAAAGCAGGTTCAATTTCGACAAGGAACTGATCATTCTTCTACTGCTGGTAGCCATCGCCTTGTTTATCTATTTCTTTGTGATCAACCAGCGGGCGTTTTTAGGAGTTTTATAAGTGGCTCGATCTGATTACCTGGGGAATTTTTCTGGTTTTCACAGGCTATTGCATGGGGTTGCTTTATGAGAAAAAAGAACAATCCCAGAAAGAACTACAAAGGACCTACAGCGGCATTATTGAAATGCTGTCACTGGTGATTGAATCGGCGGACAATTACACTCAGAGCCATTCCCACCGCGTTTCCATTGTTGCCAAAATGATCGCCAATCAGATGAAACTTAATCAGTTTGATATAGAAAATATCAGGATTGCCGCACTTTTGCATGATTTGGGTAAGGTCGGCGTGAGTGAGGCTGTCCTGCAGAAAGTCACGACGTTGACAATGCAGGAAAGAAGCCATATTCGCCGGCATACGTTGCTGGCCGTCAATATGCTCGAACCGCTGGGGGAAACCGTCGGAGATATCCTGCCCATCATCCTTCATCATCATGAGAAATATGACGGCAGCGGCTACTACAAGGCTGCTCAGGAGGATATTCCGCTGGGTGCCAGAATTATTGCGGTGGCCGACGTATATGACGCCCTGACCACCGATCGTCCCTATCGAAAAGCGTTCACCTCGCTTCAAGCCAAACAGGAGATTCTGGCCAATTCCGGCACCCATTTCGATCCTCAGGTGGTTAAGGCTTTCAGTGAGATCTTTTCCTACCTCGAAACTGATAATTATCTTTCTTCTTCTGCTGTCGCAGCGGGTAAATGAGCGGCGTGTGTTGGACGGCGGCTATTTGCGGAGGTTGTATTTAATCATCTTTAATTGCAGGCCTTTCCGGCTGATGCCCAATTGTTTTGCAGCCCTGGTGACATTATTTCCGGACTCTTCCAGGCATTTGATGATCATCTGTTTTTCCACGTTTTCCATGTGCGTGCGCATAAAGTCTTTAAACGATGCTTGATCTTCAGACGATGGGGAAACGACATTTTCCTGCAGATTGGCCTGAAATTCCGGCGGCACTTCCCCGATCGTAATCACGGGCTTTTTTGCCAGCAGCATCATTCTTTCCATCAGGTTTTCCAGTTCCCGGATATTGCCGGGCCAGGAATGCCGTAGAAGCAATTCCATGACTGCATCATCCATGCCGCGGACGGCCAGTTCCAGCTTCTTGTTTAGCTTATCAATAAAGAATTCCACCAGGGGTAAAAGATCATTCATCCTTTCACGCAAAGGGGGCACGTTGATGGGAAAAACATTGATCCGGTAGTAAAGATCTTCACGAAAGTCACCCCTCTGAACGCTTTGCAGGAGATTTTGATTGGTGGCCGCAATGATGCGTACATCCACCTTAATGGTTTTGAGGCCGCCGACCCTTTCAAATTCCTGTTCCTGCAGGACACGCAGCAGCTTGACCTGCATGTCCCTGGGGATTTCACTCACCTCGTCCAGGAAAAGAGTGCCTTTGTGTGCCAGTTCGAACCTGCCGGGCTTGGTAATCACCGCGCCCGTGAAAGCGCCTTTTTCATAG
>PHBN01000080.1:941-9329 GCA_002840635.1 Deltaproteobacteria bacterium HGW-Deltaproteobacteria-1 | reverse complement strand
ATCGCTGCGTGCCCTGCGTATCAACAAGATGCGTTCCGCCTTAACCATGCTGGGCATTATTATCGGTGTCGGGGCCGTCATCACCATGCTGGCTGTAGGAAAAGGCGCCAGCAATAAAATATCTGAACAGATTGCTACGGTCGGCAGCAACCTGATCATGGTTATACCCGGTTCAACAACCACCAGCGGTATTCGCCTGGGCAGCGGTTCTTTCCAGAATCTGACCCGTTCCGATGCGGAAGCCATCAAAAACGAGTGTTCCTCGGTAGCGACTACCGCGCCGATTATCAATGGCAGCGCACAAATTGTTTACGGCAATCAAAACTGGGCATCCATTGTATACGGAACGGATGAAAATATGCTGGAGGTGAGAGACTGGACACTCTCCTCCGGCAGAAATTTCTATGAACAGGATATCCGCAGCGCCACCAAGGTTTGCATACTGGGCCAAACCGTGGTGGACAACCTCTTTGGGAATGATGATCCGATTAATAAAACGATCAGGATCAAAAAAATACCTTACTCTGTGATCGGCGTTCTGGCAAGTAAGGGCCAGTCCATGATGGGGCAGGATCAGGACGATGTTATCTATGTGCCGATATCCTCTGCACAAAGGAACCTGTTTGGAAGGTTCCTCCCGGGAACCGTGCGACTGATCATGGTCAAGGCCAAAAACGCAGAGGAACTGGAAAGAGCAGAAACACAGATCAAGGAACTGCTCAGGCAAAGGCATCGTATCGGTCCGAACCAGGAAGACGACTTCACCGTCAGGAATCTCACGCAGATGATGCAGATGGCGGAGGAGGCTTCCAGGGTCATGTCGCTTTTGCTTGCCGCCATCGCCAGCGTGTCGCTGCTGGTAGGAGGCATAGGCATCATGAATATCATGCTGGTGTCGGTTACGGAAAGGACGCGTGAAATCGGCATCCGTATGGCGGTGGGCGCTAAATCATGGGATATTCGCACACAGTTTATCATTGAAGCGCTGATTCTCTCTCTTATCGGCGGTCTGATTGGTGTTATTATGGGCATTGTCGCTGCAGAACTACTGTCTATCTTTGCAGAATGGACAATATTGATTTCGACTTTTTCCATCCTGATGTCTTTTGGTTTTTCCGGCTTGATAGGTATTTTTTTCGGTTTCTATCCTGCCTACAAAGCTTCGCTCATGAACCCCATTGACGCCCTCAGGCATGAATAGCCAATATTCATGTAATCTTCACGCTTCCTTATAAATATATTGACCTGTCCCGGATTTTACGGTAAAAATTACGTTCAGTTTGATCAGATTTTATAAAATATTGTATAGTCAAACGTTAACAAAATATAAAATTCTACAACGGAGGCACAGAGAAAAGATGAGCATGGAAATTATAGCCCCCATGCCGGGGAAAATCGCCGGTATTACCGTAAGTGTCGGCAATCAAGTCAAGGAAGAAGATGAAGTCATCATCATGGACGCAATGAAAATGGAAATCCCTGTATACGCGCCGGGTGCGGGAACCATCAAGGAAATTAAGGTAAAGGTTGGCGATTCCGTCAACGAAGGTCAGGTATTGGCAATTCTTGAATAGCTCTTATTCTGCCTGTCTTGAAAATAACAAAACGCTGATTTTCGGGCCACCCGCAGAGTCAGCGTTTTTTTATTAATACAAATTATCTTCTTGAGGCGTTGAATCGAATAAATTCATTCATCAGAATTCGATATTTTCGTATGGCGTCGTTGCGGCGGCTTATCGATTGATTATAAGCCTCCACATAATGCCGGTAATACCTTCTTTCCAGCCACTCCTTTTCAGCCGGTGTTAAATCAGAATCATTAAATGACCTGCTGGGAAAAACGCTTTTGAACAGATTTTCCCTGTTGCGTTCAAGGTCTTCACGGGCTTCCTTTTCCGGATTAATATTGTCCGGATTTCCGCCGATCTGTTCCAGCACCCACTGCTCATATTTCTTTCCGTCCAGACTACCGTCGGGACGTGAAATCAGCATCCCCGTTTTCCAGTTGACAAAAGAAACCTGCCCGTTCGAATCCATGTAGCAGTATACATCGCTGTACTGAGGCATTTGTCTTTGATCACTGGAAGCCTGTGAGGAAGATGGATTGAATCCCTGCTGCAAACCGGCAATTCTTGATGCCGCGACACAGAAATTCAGATTTTGTCCGGAACTGTACTGAAACGTTGCCACGCCAATCACTTCCCCGCGCATATTGAGCAGGGGACCGCCGCTGTTTCCCGGAGAAACAGGGGCGGTAATCTGGATAAATGATATGGATTGCTGATTGCTCCTCAAGGCTGAAACAATGCCATCGGAAACCGTCTGTTCCAGCCCCAGAGGACTGCCAATGACAATGATCTTTTCCCCGACATTAGGCAATGCCGTGTTGATGTTTACCGGTTTTGATTCACGGGATATCGTATCGGTTGATGCGATCACCAGGTCGGCCGCTGAATCTTCATGAATCACTTTTTGAATCTTATACACATTTCCGCTGATCGTTTTGATTTCAGCTCCATCCGGATTCGGCAGCACATGTTTGTTGGTAACAATATGACCTTCCCTGTTGATAAAAAACCCGCTTCCGATTCCTGCAGAGGTCTTTACAGTAACCACACTCTCCCTGTTTGCCTGAATGATATCCGTAATCGAAAGTTCTTTCTGAACAGGAGAGTCATTCGAAAGAGGAATTGTCTTGCTGTATACGGATTGGCCCTGAACGGCTAGGGGTTGAGGAGTCTCCGTAAACGTAGGCGCCTCCGTGATTTGATTAACGGCTTTTTTATCGTGTTGAGATAATCTGGTGATATATGGAACAGCAAACGCATGCAGAAAAATGATTAAAATAACACCCGCAACAGCGTAAATCACCAAACGTTCAACAGAACTTTTCTTTTGGGGGACGGTTCCGGCTGTCGGCTTCGCAGAACCATCAGAAACAGGCCTTTGATCTTCCGAAACGGTGTCTGATTCCCATTTGCTGTATATGATTCCGCATTTAGGGCATTCTGTTGCCTTGATTATATCATCACTTTTCTTTCGCTCATACCCGCAATGGGGACATATCATAAACGGCTTCCTCGTATTTATTGCCAATAATCAGCAATTTGCATACCAGATTTACCATCTTTTCAGTTTCACTCATGTTTCCAAATAAGGCTGAGATTTACAACAACACAAAAACAGATCTTGTGTCAAGAGGATAAAACTTTGAGACTGTTTTCATTTATGATGTGACTGGACGGACATATTTCAAACCGTCCATCTGCTTTTTATGGCACGGCTGTTTTCATGTCGCTTGATTCTTTGTCAGGCTCTTTTAGATGCAAATGCATGATGCGGCGGATTTCAATGATAGCTTCGGGCGTCTCCTGTACGCTGTGTCCGGATTGGATCACCTGTTCAGAGTCCGCTCCATTGAGGTGAGCACTCATGTAGGGTACAACGCCATCGCTGGATTCAGACAGCGGAAGATCGGGAGTTATGCATCCGATAATCGAATGGTAGCGCACCCGTGATGAAACCGGCATATCAGACGCCACCTGGATAAAAGGATCATGGCTGCTGAGATTGTCGATGCTGTTGAACGGCCGCGTCAATGACACGGGATCAGCCGATCCCGGATCGACCAGTAGTTTTGCCACCTCCGTGAAACGTCCCAAAACCGATAAAGGCACTGTTAAAAAACCTGCCAGCCAGCGCACGGGAGCTATCTCGGCGAGAGGCGTGCCTGTGTGCGGGGTGGCAATGAAGATCACCCTGCTGACCTGTCGCATTGCGTCAAACATCATGTACGGCCCCAGTTCGTTCCGGGCGGTTTCAAGCCGGCTGCCTTTCAGCGGATATTTTTTCAGAAAAGCATCCCATAAACGGTCCTCAGATGAGGATACCATCAGTCGCGACAGGATACCTCCCATGCTGTGACCAATCAACATCATATCCTTCGAGGCACGTGCTGTACCTTCCGGATCAAAATGATCGAGTGATTTTTGGACGGCTTTACGAATCTCAACATTGTTAAAGGCGATGGGCGCGTTAGTCGGATAATAAACCTGCCAGATCTGGTAATTCTGACGCAGGGTTTCATCGCCCATTACCTCGTTGGCAAGGTTGATCCAGGCCTCGGGACTGCTGGCCAATCCATGCAGCATGACGACAATCCGGCGATTCGGATTGTATGGCTGAAGGAGATAAACCCGCGGCATCTCCAGTACCTTTCCCCTTCCGATAAGGGTCAGAAGAGACTGGGAGGCAAAGCCGGATCGAGCGAGCCAGAGTCCGTAAGACGAGGTAAAATTGGCTGCCAGCGGTATTTTTGTATCAACCAGATCAATATCCTCACGGTTATAAGGATCATAACCGGTGATGACCGCTTCATTTGCAGTGAGCACCTCGTCCAGACTGGTTCCCGGGAACGTCATAACCGCGGTGATTGCCGGAAATGGCGTCTCACTATACGGCACTTCTACGCTTTGTGTGTCAACAACGCGGCTGGAAGTCACCGCCACAAATTCAGCCCCCAGTCCGTCACGGCGGTACTGATTGCGCAGACCGCGGAAAGACAGTGAAGAAGCGGGTATTAAATCTTCGGGGATCTTCCGCCTCGATGCAAACCGCACATCCCGGGTCCGTATAGTGATTTTCCAGTTGCCGGCTTTAAGATGGGCATCACTCATAACATCGACATTCATCGGATGGTGTTTGCTATAATACTCATACATGGCGGAAAGAGTCTGCTGCACAGCAAAGTTGTAGTAGTCGCGCACTTGTGCCTGTCGATCCTCAAGGGCCCGCATGCTGGGTGTGCGCTTCGTCCAAAACATGTATGCATAGGCGTGTCTCGCCGCTTCCAGATAAGCATTCAGAATGCCATCAAGATGTCCACTGTCCTTTCGCTGCTTATCGAGTTTCATGGCTTCCTGCAGCCATAGCTCAGAAAGTGCCGATAAGCGCTTCTCGCCGTGCAGTCCGATCGTTTCCATCAAGGCTTGACGGCAGGCTGCGCTCTGATCGTCACATGTTTTTTTATCAATCCCGACCACCTGTAACGCAGCACCGGTATAAACACTGAGCTTGCCGGTCGTAAGTATGTCTCCGCGGCGGAGCGCCATATAATCACTGCTGTCCACAAACGATACCTTGACACCCGCGCAGCCCTCCATCAAAAGGATCAGCAGTATCAGCAAATGAATTCTGAAAGTGGTTGGAACCGGCATTGACTTAACCTTTCTCGAGTGTGACTGGAGTATATGCAGGAGGATTTGGTGAGTCAAGGGGATTATGGCAATAAAACCAGAAGCGTTTATCCGTCGTTTTCTTCAAATAATCATCCTCATTCAACATGCCCTCCTGGTAAACTGTATTAAATCAAAAAAATTGAAGAATCAGCCTAATTTAATTTTAATCAGTTTACATTGACATGAAGGGATGATCTTCATATACTTCTTCCAGTGTTAAGCAGCTGTGTGTCAGCTTAGGGAAGAACATAATGAAATAAACATTCTTGTTAATTCTTTTTCCGGAGGATGCAATGGAAAAGCTTTTCTACCCTGAGTCCATCGCGATTGTCGGGTTGTCATCAAGCGCGAACAATATACCCCGCATTGTATTGGAAAACCTCATTCGATGGGGATACAAGGGGCGTATTTTCGGGATCAATCCCCGTGTCGGGGATGCTCATGTGGACGGCATCAAGATGTACAAGGATGTGCAGGATCTTCCTGTGGTACCGGATCTGGTTTTTATTATGATTCCCGCCAGGCTGATTCCGGATGTGATCGACGCATGCGGCCGGGCGGGCGTGAAACGCATGGCCATTCCATCCGGCGGATTCAATGAATCCGGAGAAGAAGGGAAAAAGCTTTCAGCGCTTGTGTTACAGAAGGTCCGAAAGTATGGCATCCGGTTTGTAGGACCTAATGGAGTAACTGTTGCCAATACGGCAAACGGGTTGTGCCTCCCGTTCGTGCCATCCTTCAGTCCACCCAAGGGGGGTCTGTCGATTATCTCTCAAAGCGGCGGCGTGGGACTCATGCTCTGGAATCTGATGACCGATGAGAATGTTGGCATGGCTAAATTCGCCAGCATCGGCAATAAGCTGGACCTTGATGAAGTGGATTTTCTGGAGTATTTTGGCCGTGACCCGGAAACCAGGGTCATCGGCATGTACCTGGAAAGCATTCCGCGGGGAGACCGCCTGATCGAAGCGGCATCACGAATTGATAAACCGATAATTATTCTGAAATCCAATACGACTTCCGCCGGCCAAAAAGCGGCTATGAGCCATACTGCCGCTCTGGCCAACAA
This sequence comes from Deltaproteobacteria bacterium HGW-Deltaproteobacteria-1, assembly GCA_002840635.1. Lineage (GTDB taxonomy): Bacteria > Desulfobacterota > Syntrophia > Syntrophales > Smithellaceae > UBA8904. The sequence goes on along the minus strand of PHBN01000080.1, from coordinate 3,023 downwards.
CGAAGATATCATTAACACTGCCTTCGAACGGGCCGGCATTATCCGCATCAACCACTTTAATGATTTTATTTCAATGGCCAAGGTTTTCGAACTGCCGCCGATGCGAGGCAACCGGATGATGATCATGTCTCCCGCGGGCGGATTTACTGTAATGATGGCGGACCTCTGTGAAGAGTCGGGCTTTGAGTTTGCCGATCCCGGTGCCTCGTTTTACGACACCCTCAAAGAGTCCTCCAACGCCGGCGTCATCAATTTCTCCAACCCCCTCGACATGGGTGATATATACGACACCAAGGCGTACCCCAACATTTTTTTCTCCATCATGCACAACGACAATGTTGACGGCGCGGTGTTCGTTACACAGTGGCCTGAAATGCCGCGGGGCGAAGATATTTTCTATAAGATGTTCCACACGGATCTTTCCAAGGAAGTGGCCGGAACGATATTATCATCGGGAAAGCCCTTGGGCGTATGCCTTTTCGGTCTTTCTGCAACAATATCGAAGATCAAGCAGAACCTGGATTACCCGATCTTCAACAATGCCGCCGAAATGATCCGCGCCTTCAAAAAACAGCGTGATTACTATGCCAGAGAAGCTGAAACTACGCCTATTTATGCACTGCCAGATGGGATTGACATAGAATCAGCCAGAATCTGGGTGAGAAATAATCAGGGCATAAAAGGAGAGGAGTCCCTGGAACTGCTGGGCCACTTCGGTATCACCGTCGCCGAATCGGCTGTTGCAGCGGACGTTCAAGCGGCTGAATCAGTGGCCGATCGTATCGGTTTTCCCGTAGTGATGAAAGTCATTTCACCTGACACCATTCACAAATCAGAGGCCGGCGGAGTCATCACGGGCATTCAGAATGTCGATGGCGTCCGTGCTGCATTTGAAAAGATCCGGGGAAATCTTTACCGCTATAAATCGGATGCCCGGTTCCAGGGTGTGCGAATCATGAAACAGGCAGATGAAGGATACGACATGTTTATCGGCGGTCACTTTGACAATGTGCTGTGTCCATCAGATGCAGGAGAGATCGAACGCAAAGTCCGGAAGCTGAAATCCTGTAAAATCCTGCAGGGCGCCAGGGGAAAAGGTGCCGGGGATGTTTCCGGCTATGTGAACATGATAGAAAGGGTAACCCATCTTATGTCCCAGTTTCCCCAGATCAGCGAGCTTGATATCAATCCTGTCCGCGTTTTGGCTGACGGGACGGGTGTTGTCGCCCTGGATGCAAGGCTTAAAATTGAAGACTGAATCATTGAATGTTTCAGCATGACTGCGATCGGTCAAATCGGGTTTTATTTTCATTATCCCGAAGGCCATTCTTTCCGCTAAACCAGGAAATATCAAAAATGGAGCACACTTTATGAAGAAACTATCAGGAATGGTTTTGTTGGCTGTTCTTTTTTTATGCAGTCATTCAGTATTTGCGATGACCGGGGCTGATCTTGTTGACGGGATGAAATCCTATTTAAAATCAGAAAAGAATTATACAAAAGCAGACTATCTGCTTGCCGGCAACTATCTGGGGTATGTTCAAGGGGTGTCTGAGGCTACGGCTTCCGACTACTCTCTGCCAAGGGACATAACACCGAACAAGTTGTGTCACGTAGTCGCCAATTATCTCGAAAAACACCCGGAAAAAATGAATGAACCGGCTGCTTCCATCGTACGTGCCGCTCTTCGGGAAGCATTTCCGGTTTTCATAATAAAAAACCGGTAATGTTTCTGTTCAAGCAAAAGTAATGCTACCTCGTGGCGGACTTGTCCGCGCTTAAAGAGAACTGGATGACAGCTGTTTGTTTCATTCACCGATATATAAGCTCTCCTGCCTTTTTTGATCCTTGATTCCGATTCAACAAGCTTTCCTGTATGTGCCCCGTCTCATTATCGAACTCATTCAATTTCTAGTAGTAATTATAATATGTTATTACTGACATAAGCCATAAATGACAGAATTGACAAGAAAATTAGTTCCTCCTATAAGTACGTGTTTAAAAAATATAACTCTTGGTCATAAACAAGAGTGTTCATTATTTAGGATTGGAGACAAAAATGGAAAAAACGATTACGGTTAC
>PHBN01000080.1:0-853 GCA_002840635.1 Deltaproteobacteria bacterium HGW-Deltaproteobacteria-1 | reverse complement strand
CGAGCTGCAGAACCTGGTTTACTGGCTGAAAATCGATAAACCCCGTTTCCCCATCGAGCCTCCCGATTACCTGCTGGATGACAGCAACACCATGATTTCGCGCGATCTGAACAAATGTATTCTTTGCGGACGTTGTGTACGCGCCTGTAACGAAATCCAGGTTAATGAGGTGCTGGACTTCGCGATGCGCAGTTCCGATGCAAAAGTCGGCCCGGCCTTTGACGCAGACTATATTGATTCCGCCTGCGTTTTCTGCGGGGAGTGCGCTCAGGTATGTCCAACGGGCGCCATTACCTTAAAACAGGCGAAATTCGCCGGACGGCCCTGGGAGTTGGACAAAGTCCGCACCACCTGTACCTACTGCGGTGTCGGCTGCCAGATTGACCTCTATACGAAAGAAGATAAAGTTGTCAAAGTCATGGGCAACCGCGAATATGGCACCCCCAACCAGGGCAGTCTCTGCGTGAAGGGTCGCTTCGGAATGGATTTCTTAAAACATCCTGACCGCCTGACAAAACCTCTCATTCGTTACAGGAAAAACGAAGACTTTAAAGAAGCAACCTGGGAGGAAGCTTTCACTTTTATTGCCGACAAACTTACATCCATTAAGAAAGAAAACGGCTCAGACAGCGTTGCGGGATTGTCTTCAGCACGCTGCACCAACGAAGAAAACTATCTTTTCCAGAAATTCATGCGCGCGGTCATTGGCACCAATAATGTCGATCACTGCGCCAGGCTCTGACACTCCGTAACAGTGGCCGGTCTGGCCGCAGCATTCGGCAGTGGAGCAATGACCAATTCGATTGATGAGTTGGAATATACGGATTTAATTTTAGCAACGGGAACCAATACA
>PHBN01000416.1 GCA_002840635.1 Deltaproteobacteria bacterium HGW-Deltaproteobacteria-1 | reverse complement strand
TCGGGATCATAATTTGATGTCCTCGTGCGTTTTCATTTTTTGAAGAATTTCAATGGCCAGCGCCAGGGACTTGCGCCCGTCCTCTCCGGATACGGCGGGTTTGGAACGGGTCAGGACGGAACCGACGAATGACCGGATTTCTTCTTCCAGGGGATCGTGGCTGCCCACTTCGATGTTATTCTGAACAATCTGTTGTTTACCGTCGGCTCCTGTAATCTTGTTCAGCGACAAAATCTCCCGCTTGCGGGTATCAACGGCATGGTATCCCTCCGGACCGAAGAAACGAAGTTTCTGCATGGTCTTGGCGCTGATACGGCTGGCGGTCACATTGGCGATGCAGCCGCAGGCAAAGGATAATCTCACATTGGAGATGTCGATCTTGTCGGAAAGAACGGGAACGCCAACCGCTTCCACACGTGTGAGAGGCGAATGGACAAACTTCAAAATGATGTCCAGATCGTGAATCATCAAATCAAGAATGACATCCACATCCGTGCCCCGTTCAAAAAAGGGATGCAGACGGTGCACTTCGATGAAGACAGGACGGGTGATGACCTGATCCAGCGCCATAACAGCGGGATTAAAGCGCTCCACAAACCCAACCTGGAAAACGAGGTTGTTTTTTGCAGCCAACGCAAGCAGTTCATCCGCTTCTTCGAGGGTTGCACAGAGGGGCTTTTCAATCAGCACGTCGATGCCCGCGGAAAGAAAATCTCTGGCAACCGTGTGGTGGGCGCCTGTGGGAACGGTAATGCTGACGGCATCAACCTTGCCCAGCATTTCCCGGTGATCCGTGAAAGCGCGGCATGAATAAAGATCGGCCGCCTTCTTCGCTTTTTCGATCTGCGTGTCGGATACGGCGATGATTTCACAGTGGTCAATATTGGCGTATTTCTGAAGATGATAACTGCCCAGGTGACCGATGCCGACTACGCCGACTCTGATTTTTTTTCCATCTGTTGCCATTTTTTTCTCTCTAGCGGCAAATGCTTCTTTTTGATTTTTGAATGAATTCGATAAAATGACGTTTTTCGGGGCAATCCTCCACATCCTCCGCGGCTTTTATCAGCGCCTCTTCCAGAAGAAGATCGGAACGGAAGATAATGCGGTAGGCGTGTTTCAAGGCGGCAATTGAACGTTCCGGAAAATTTCGTCTTTGAAGCCCGATCAGGTTGAGGCCAAACAATGTGGCCCGATTGCCGTTGGCAATGGTATAGGGAGGAATGTCCTTCACCACGGCGGATGCACCGCCTATCATGGCGTGCGCGCCGATGTGGCAGAATTGATGGACGCCGCTCAGCGGGCTGATAATCGCGTAATCTTCCACATGTACATGTCCGGCCAGCCCGGTCGAATTGGCTACAATCACATGATTGCCCAACTGGCAATTGTGGGCAATGTGAACATAGGCCATCAGAAGATTGTGGTCCCCCATGACCGTCATACCCGTATCCGCCGTTGTGGCCCGGTGGATGCTGAC
>PHBN01000415.1 GCA_002840635.1 Deltaproteobacteria bacterium HGW-Deltaproteobacteria-1 | reverse complement strand
AGATCATAGCGGGTCAGGTTGATCCGATGATCGGTGATTCGGCCCTGCGGGAAATTGTAAGTACGGATGCGTTCGGAGCGATCGCCTGAACCTACCTGGCTTTTTCGCGTCTGTGCCTGTTCGGCATTCTGCTTCTGGATCATGGCGTCGAGCAGCCGCGCGCGCAAGACCTTCATGGCCTTGACCTTGTTTTTGAGCTGTGATTTTTCGTCCTGGCAGGTGACAACCAGGCCGGTCGGTAAATGGGTGATGCGCACGGCGGAATCGGTTGTATTGACGCTCTGTCCTCCGTGGCCGGTTGACCGGTAAACATCAATGCGAAGTTCGTTTTGGTCGATGGTCAATTCCACGTCTTCCACTTCCGGCATGATGGCGACGGTCACCGCCGAGGTATGAATCCGACCCTGTGCTTCGGTCACGGGAACGCGCTGGACGCGATGGGTTCCGCTTTCGTATTTCATGCGGCTGTATGCGCCCCGGCCTTCGATCTGGGCAATGATTTCCTTGAATCCGCCCATACCACCCGCCGGCGATGAGCTGACGATTTCCACCCGCCACCCCTGGGATTCAGCATAGCGGGCGTACATGCGGAATAAATCGCCCACAAATAAACCGGCTTCATCGCCGCCTGTACCCGCCCGGATTTCCAAAAAGACGTTTTTGTCATCATTAGGATCTTTGGGCAGAAGCAAAATTTTTATTTTTTCTTCCAGATCAGCCTGCTCCTTCTGCAGAACCGGTATTTCTTCCCTGGCCATTGCCCTGATCTCTTCGTCATTTTCGGCCAGCAGTTCCCTGTTTTCTGCGATTCGCACCCTGAGCTTTTCATAGAGGCGGATGGTTTCCACCAGCTCCGTTAAATCGGAGTGTTCTTTCGCATATTTTTGATATAACCCCTGCTTGGAAGCCACCTGGGCATCGCTGAGCAATCCTTCAAGTTCCTGGTAGCGGAGCTCAATATCGCGAAGTTTGTTGAGTAAAATATCCATATCTGGGGCCCGGTATATTTTCAGGGGATGTTGGTTGATTGAGGGAGTAAAACGTATTTACAGCAATCCTCTTGATGGAAGGATTGCTATAAATGCGGGGAATGCTGTAACATGTTTATCATGGGAACAAATCCAAAAGCCTGCCTGTTGCCGGCGAGTTAAGCCTATGCTTTTTTTGTTGTTTTCTTTGCCTTCGGGGCGGCCTCTGCTTTGGTTTCGTATTTCTTCTTGAATTTTTCCACGCGTCCGGCCGTGTCCATGAGTTTCTGTTTACCTGTCATGAACGGATGGCAGTTAGAGCAAATTTCTATTTCCTTCTTCCTCCTGAACCTTTTTGACAAAATATCTCTATAATTTAAACAGATGCGGTGCATTATCCTATAAATGTCAAAAATTCAAGACATTTATTGGCGGGATTCATCCGCTTTCATAAAACTACGAATTCATGGAATCAAGAAATTCCTTGTTGGTTTCCGTCTTTCTGATCTTGCCAATGATAAATTCCATTGCATCGACCGGATTCATCTCCTGCAGCAGACGGCGCAGAATCCAGACGCGGTTGAGATTGGCTTTGGGGATCAGCAGTTCTTCTTTTCTTGTACCCGAGCGGATCAGATCAAAGGCGGGGAATATACGGCGGTCGGCGATGCGGCGGTCCAGATGCAGTTCCATATTGCCGGTGCCCTTGAATTCTTCAAAAATTACTTCGTCCATGCGGCTGCCGGTGTCAATCAGGGCTGTAGAGATAATGGTCAGGCTGCCTCCGTTTTCAATATTGCGTGCTGCGCCGAAGAAGCGCTTGGGCTTATGCAGGGCGTTGGAATCGACACCGCCGGAAAGGACTTTTCCGGAAGGCGGTACGACTGTATTGTAGGCGCGTGCCAGACGGGTAATCGAGTCGAGCAGAATCACGACGTCTTTTTTGTGCTCGACAAGGCGTTTTGCCTTTTCAATAACCATTTCGGCAACCTGGACGTGGCGTGAAGCCGGTTCGTCAAACGTTGACGAGATAACCTCACCTTTGACGCTGCGCTGCATATCCGTGACTTCTTCGGGACGTTCGTCAATCAGGAGCACCATTAAAACGACTTCTTTATGATTGGCTGTGATACTGTGGGCGATATCCTGCAATAAAACAGTTTTACCGGCGCGTGGCGGCGAGACGATCAGGGCGCGCTGTCCTTTTCCGATAGGTGCAAACAGGTCCAATGTCCGGGTAGAAAAATTTTCCGGGTCAAATTCCAGATTCAATTTTTCTTCCGGGTAAAGAGGGGTCAGGTTGTCAAAGAGGATTTTATCGCGGGCTGACTCGGGGCTTTCGAAGTTGACTTCATCGACTTTAAGAAGGGCGAAATATTTTTCTCCTTCTTTGGGGGGGGCAGATAGTTATAATCAACTGCGCGCAGAAAGCCAAAACCGTCCGGCAGGATTTCCAGAACGCCGGAGCCGGAGATCACGCCGTTTTGTTCCGCCTGTGTCTGCAAAATGGCAAAGATCAGATCCTGACGGCGCATACCGCTTGCTCCCGGCACCTCAATCTCCTTTGCCAGATTGTTGAGTTCGCTGATGGGCAGCCTCTTAATGTCTTCAATGTTCATAGATATGTCCTTAATTTAGATTGGTCACAGGCCCGATATTAAAACAAAATGTAATTGTATTGACTGCATTAATTTTCAAGAAATACACGAGGATATTCACGATTTTCAGCAGCTACGGATTTAATATCGGCTTGTTTATTTGAATACTTGAATCGCTCCAAAGGGCAGGGCTGAAGTAACCCCTGACGAATTGGTTATTAGGCTATATGAATCATCGGCAACTGTCAAGATATTTTCTTAACGGAAAAAGCATAAAAAATAAAACTATCCAAAAGTTTTTCCTTGATTCCTGAAGCGCACTAAACTAAATGATATTAATAAATATTTTATTAATGAAAGGTTTATGTCTTTATGAGCCATCCGCCCCCCCCGGAAGGGATCAATGATTCTTTACCGGATGATCCCCGTGAAATATCTCTTGAAGAATTGACTCCGGAATTGAGAACGGCCTGTGAACGCGCCGGCTGGACGAGCCTCGTCCCCGTGCAGGCTAAATCCATTCCATATCTGCTTGCAGACCGTGACGTGATGATACAGTCGAGAACCGGCAGCGGCAAAACGGGTGCTTATCTGCTGCCGATCATGCAGAAAATCGATCTGCAAAAAAATGTCGCCCAGGCAATGGTTTTAGTGCCCACCCGTGAATTGGCCCTGCAGGTGTTCCGGGAAGCAGAGACATTGACCGCGGGGACACAATTGCGGACGGCTGTTGTTTACGGCGGTGTCGGGTACAATACCCAGCTGGAAGCTTTCCGGGGCGGTGCTCAGCTGGTGGTTGGCACACCGGGACGCATACTTGATCATCTGCTGAAAAACACCCTTTCGCTATCGCTGAAAGCGAGCATATTTATTATGTTGTGCCGGGTATGCGCAAGGAACGCTCGTTGATCAGGATTATCGAAATTGAAAACCCCGCCTCGGCCATAATTTTCTGTAACACCAAAGACACTGTTCATTACCTTTCAGTTGTGCTGAAGCGTTTCGGTTATGACGCAGACGAATTGAGTTCTGACCTGGCCCAGAACGCAAGGGAAAAGGTGATGGCAAGGGTGCGGCGGGGCGCGCTCCGCTTTCTGGTTGCCACCGACGTGGCGGCGCGCGGCATCGACATTCCCGATCTTTCGCACGTGTTTCAATATGAGCCGCCGGAGGACCCGGAAGCTTACATTCACCGTGCCGGACGCACTGGAAGGATGGGATCAAGCGGCGTGGTCATTTCTGTGGTCGCGGAAATGGAAAAGTTCAAGATGCAGAGTATTGCGCGTTTTTACAATATTCATATGGAAGAACGTCAGCTGCCCGGTGATGATGAACTTGAAAAAGTGGTTGCCGAACGCATCACTGCACTTTTAGAGGCACGCCTGCGAAGCCGCGATAATATTCAGATTGAACGCATGCAGCGGTTTCTGCCGCTGGCCCGCAGTCTGGCGCAGGCGGAGGATGAACTGGCGATCGTCACCATGCTGCTGGACGATTA
>PHBN01000414.1 GCA_002840635.1 Deltaproteobacteria bacterium HGW-Deltaproteobacteria-1 | reverse complement strand
TTCCTTCCACAATTCGGATGCTTCTGCCCAACGTATCATTACGCACAAACCGCTGCCGAAAGTCCTGAACCTTGACGAACCCTGCCACGTACTCACCATTTGAAGGTTTTGACCCGCCAAACAGATTGAGAATCTGCTTTGTACCGTGTTCCCCGAGCTTCATGTAGCGTTCTCCGAGCTTCGGGAAGATTACGAAAGAGATGACAGCCGGGATCACAAAGACAACCAAAACCGTCCAGAGCACTGCCTTCCATCGACTGCTTTTCTTACGAACCGGGGGCAACGGCTGCTCATCGGGGATATCCATTGCTTCGCCCGTATCATCCGGTTCTTCGGTCCCCCGGGAAAACGTGATATCCGCAAGCTCCATGTCAGGCTGGTCTGTCGTCTCGGTTTCTGTGATTACTTCTTCTCTTTCGGGGGGGGCGGGAATTGCCTCATCATAGTCATAACTGACGTCCGCTGTGTCTTCTTCGGATATTTTTTCGGCGGCCGGAGGAGGAGTCGGGGGAACGGCCGGCTCAAATGCCAATCGGGATTCTGTTTTTTCAGGCTCGATCTCTTTTGTGAAGACGGATGGCTTTTCCGGTTCAACTTCTTTTATGAAGGTGGATGTTTTTTCGCGCTCGACTTCTTTTGTGAAGACGGGCAAAACCGGAGGCGCGATGGCTGACGGTTGTGACTGCAGCGCATCCATAAACCGTCGCCTTCCATATTCAAATCATCAAAACGGAATTTTGTACGGCACTGCCTGCACTGTATAATCATGGGTTTCCCTCTTTGTATCTAATCAACATCTGTCCGAATCACATAAACATCAGGCAAAAAGCGATACTGCTCATTGAAATCCAGCCCGTAACCAACAACAAACCCGTCGTCCATGCTGAAACCGACATAATCAGCTTCAAACGGGACCTTTCTTCTTTTCCTCTTGTCCAGAAAAGCACAGACTTTTATGGATTTCGGATTTCTTCGCTTTATATGATCAACGATGTGCTGCAAGGTCAAACCGGTATCCACAATATCTTCAACAATCAGGATATTTCTGCCTTCGACAGCCAATTCAAGATCCTTGGTGATCACGACATTGCCCGAACTTTCAGACCCGGCGCCATAACTCGCCGCGCGGATAAAATCGGTCTGGCAGGGAACGGCCATCGCTCTTACCAGATCAGACATGAAAATAAAAGCACCTTTAAGAACGCCGATCGCCAGGATTTCTTCACCGGCACACTCTCGGGAAATCTGATCGGCCAGTTCCTGGACACGCCTGGATATTTCAGAGCGGGGGATAAGAATTTCCTTTGATAGACCGGTCATTTCGGATTACTCCCTGCAATCATTTAATTAATTTATATTATTACCCAAATTTCCTTCTTCCTGTCAATAAAAAATCAAAAAATGTCCTGATACCTTGACACGAAGGCCTCAATGTTATTCCAGACCATTTTTTCCGCGGCTTCAAGTTCATCCTTGTTTTGAAATTCCGATGACAGGCTGAGAAATATGGAATTGAGCGGTGAGAGCTCCTTTCCAAACTTTTCATAATCAATATGGCTGATCATATACTGAGATCCGTCAAAATAGTATTTGCCCAGCCGGTTGGCCGAAGGCGACCGGAACGGCCATGTTATCTTCCAGCCAAAATATTCCAGGGCAATATCCTTCAACGCCTGCCTGTCAAAGACTTCGGGCTTGATTTCCTGTCCGACCCGGTCGGCAATCAGACGAAAATATGTAACCACCAGATCGATGTCTGTCAGGCACAAACCGTAGAGATACCAGTCATCAATAATTTTCAACAGGATGAGTTGCTGGGAAAGCGGAATAAAATGATGGCTGGGACACAAATGCCCGGCGCAGATATCCCGTCCGTAAAATGACACCGTCCGCATGTCAACGCCGCTGTTCTGCATGGGATGAACAAGGCAGCCGACTTTTTTTTCTTTGTCATCAAGAAAGCCAAGATATTCACAGCAGTAGATCACCTCGTACCTCTTTGCGAAATCTTCCGCGGCAAAGGTTGCAGCGGCATAGAGCGGCAGATCTTCCGGCGTTTTAACCAGCTTGCGGAATCGTTTTGTACGGGCGCGCAGCCTTTCGGTGAGCGCCTCGTGCGAACTGTCCACATAATTGTACAGACCGCAGCACGCTCCGCAGGACTTTCC
>PHBN01000413.1 GCA_002840635.1 Deltaproteobacteria bacterium HGW-Deltaproteobacteria-1 | reverse complement strand
TAAAGAACCTGAATGGCGACTTCGCGCGCCTTTCTCCTGCCCTGCATCTAATCCTCAAATCCCTGAAGAACCGGTTTCTTCCGGCACTTATTCATTAGTCTCCGCTCATGAATTCGAAGAGCAAAGCAACCGGGGAATCTTTATCCAGGATCACCATAAAGACTTCTTACGATTTCTCTCCGTATTCGGAATGACAGACTGTTCACCGTTAAAAACAGGCATCCATCAGGTTACGCGTTCATTTTTTTGAACAGATCAACCATTTCGATCGCCGCCATCGCCGCATCCGCCCCTTTATTACCGGACTTTGTACCGGCCCGTTCAATGGCCTGTTCAATCGTATCCGTTGTCAGGACGCCGAAGACCACCGGAATATCCGCGTCCAGTCCCACATTGGCGATTCCCTTGGACACCTCCGCGCTGACATATTCAAAATGCGGGGTCGCGCCGCGAATGACCGCTCCAAGGCAAATGACCGCATCAAAGCGAGCGCTTTTGGCAAGTTTTTTTGCCGCGAGCGGCAGTTCAAACGCACCCGGCACCTTGTATATGATAATATCTTTTTCATCTGCGCCGGCCCTGACCAACGTATCGACCGCGCCTTCAATTAACCGGCCGCTGATGAAATCGTTGAAGCGACTTGCGGCTATCGCAAACTTCATTCCTTTGGCAACAATTTTCCCTTCAATGATTTTCGGCATGATTTCAGCACCATCCTTATGTTAGTATGAACAAGGGGTCTTGCCACCCGCAGGGGTGGTTGCAATCCCTTGTTCTTGTTTTCTGCGCGCAATGCGCCTCCTGTTTCTTAAAGCTCCAGTATATGACCCATTTTTCTTTTCTTGGTTGTCATGTAGCGGATATTGGTCTCATTGGGCGGTATCTCAATCGGCACCCGCTTGCTCACTTCTATACCGTATCCTTCGAGTCCGACAATCTTCTTGGGATTGTTGGTCATCAGTTTCATCCTGTGCACGCCCAGATCGGCCAGGATCTGCGCACCGATGCCGTAATCCCGCAGGTCCGCCTTGAAACCCAGCGCAATGTTCGCCTCAACCGTGTCGTGACCTTCATCCTGTAGCGCGTAGGCTTTAATTTTATTCACCAGGCCGATCCCCCGGCCTTCCTGCCGCATATAAACGATGACCCCCTTGCCTTCCTCTTCGATCATTTCCATCGCCCGGTGCAGCTGATCACCGCAGTCGCAGCGGGCGGACGCAAAAATGTCGCCTGTGCAGCATTCCGAATGCACGCGTACGAGCACCTCATCACTCTTTTTGATATCCCCCTTGACCAGCGCGATATGCTGCATGTCGTCAACGTCGTTTTCATACACGATGATTTTAAAATCGCCGCCATAGAGCGTCGGCATGGTCGCCTCAGCCACGCGCCGGATCATCGATTCATTCTGCATCCGGTAATCAATCAGATCGGCAATGGTAACGATTTTCAGATTGTGCTCACGGGCAAATATTTCCAGATCCGG
>PHBN01000412.1 GCA_002840635.1 Deltaproteobacteria bacterium HGW-Deltaproteobacteria-1 | reverse complement strand
ATCGGGCAGCCCCGGTATGCGGACAACTTCACGTTCGGAGAAGAAAACGTGACGCAGCGCTCTGGACTGGTCTGATGCCTGCAATTCCAGAAATATGGCACGTTCCCGTTTCATGCCTTCGGCAAAGGGAAGTTCGGTGGCGATTTTGACAGCTTCGATGCATTTGAACGGGGCGATGGCACCACGGAATTTACGGGCATTGGCTCTGGCAAAATCGTCAAAAACAGAAGAGGAATCGACTCTGGCCTGTCGTTCGCTCACTTTGCGGATAGGACGTTTCTCATCAATAACCTTTTTAGCAAAGGCGAGCGCCTCCGCTTTCAGGTCACCTTCAATGATTGCATCAAGAATGCCCATGTCTTTAGCCCGCGCAGCCGATACAGGAACACCGGAGGTGATCATTTCCAGCGCCGCCTGCACTCCGGCCACACGCGGCAGCCGCTGCGTTCCACCCGCTCCGGGCAGAAGTCCCAGTTTCACTTCCGGCAGGCCCACCTTTGCGGATGGCAAGGCAATGCGGAAATGACAGCTAAGCGGTATTTCCAGACCTCCGCCCAGTGCTGTTCCGTGAATTGCAGCTATGACCGGTTTGGGAGAATTCTCGATAAACTGGCAGACGTCCGGCAAATAAGGTTCCAGGGGCGGCTTGCCGAACTCCCGGATATCGGCGCCCGCAATAAAAGTGCGTCCCTCGCACAGGATGATCATGGCCGAAATATCATCGTCTGCAATGCCTTTTTCCAGGCCTTCCTTGATTCCGGCCCGAACAGCCTGGGACAGGGCGTTTACCGGCGGGTTGTTAATGGTAATGATCCCGATGTTTCCTTCTTTCGAAAAACGCACGGTGTCTGACATGTTACGGCCTCCTTATTTTGAAAAAATGAATGCAGGCGAAAGCATTTTACTCCATTCATTTAGCAAATACCATACCAATGAATACTCATGGATTTACGCATTTCCGGACTTGCCCCATGGCGCGGCCCGGCCAATGATATTACCGTGTGCGACACCGGGAGGGATCATTCATGCCGATAAATTACTGCTGACGTATTTGACAAAGATGTATTTATTATATACAATAAAACTAATGTTGTATATTAAATAAACAATACGGATTGTATTTATTATGGCGGGCATGAGCGATCAGCGCAAAGATAAAAAAAATAAAACCGGTGGTCCGGCTGTTGCGCGGAAGGATTTGGCGGGGGAGAAACTGGGAGAGGCATTTGACGAACTGATCGGCGCCAATGCCGCTTTTCGGGATGCTTTGATGACCGCCCAGCGGGCCGCTCAATCGGATATATCGGTTCTCATTATTGGGGAAAGCGGTACGGGTAAAGAAATTCTGGCACGTGCCATCCACCAGAGGAGCAGCCGCAGGGGCAAGCCGCTGGTAGATGTCAATTGCGCAGCCATTCCGGACAGCCTGATCGAAAGCGAGCTTTTCGGATATGAACGGGGCGCCTTTACCGGCGCGCGCGCCGAG
>PHBN01000079.1 GCA_002840635.1 Deltaproteobacteria bacterium HGW-Deltaproteobacteria-1 | reverse complement strand
TCTTGGACGGGCTTAATTTTGGTCGCCATTGTATCACGGGTTGCGACCTCAGTCCATCAGGTTCTTATCGCGTTTCCCTGCCATGAATATTATTTCAGTTTGAAACCTACCCGGCTGTCTTTCGCCTTTTCTTTTTTCTCCGGTTCAAGTGAAGGAGCTTTGACGATAAATATTCGTGCCGGTTCGACCTTACTATCCTGCAGAAGCTGTTCGCGGACAGCCTGTGCGCGATTAGCTGCGAGTTGCGTCAAATCGCTGTCTGTGACAGGGATGTTGTCATAAAACAGCTTTTCCATTTCAGCCCGCGGCAATGTTTTGGGAATGATCAGAGCCGTCCGCGGCTTGGAAAACTTGGCCGCTTTGTATGCCAGCGTAAGGTATTTTTCATATTCAGACGGAGCAATCGTAATCTCCTTGAGCGGTACGGACGGCTTATCCTTGTCGGCCGTCTCTTTGAGCTTCTGGGTTTTCATCAGACGATCAAGTTCAACTTTCTTCAGGCCTTCTTTGTCGTTTACCGGGTCAACGTAGCCTTCTATCTCCATCTTCAGGTTGGGACGGTCGTAGAGCACTTTGGCCAGGGCGCTGATTTTTTTCTGACCATCCTCTGTCAGCTCGGCGCTGCCATAGTCAAATTCGATAAAGCTCATTTCCTCTCCTCCGCCGGTTACGGAAGACAGAAGAGAGAAGGGAGCCGTGACGGCCTTGGTAATCAGGTTGACCAGGATCTGCCAAACAAGCGGCCACACTTTAAATTTAGGGTCGTCGAGACTTCCGGACAAGGGGATGTCCAGATTGATCTGTCCGTTGCGGTCGGTCAAAAGGGATACGGCCAGCGTTACCGGTGCTTTAATGGCGTCGGGGCTTTCCACTTTGTTCCCGAAGGTCAGCTGGTCAAAGAAAACTTTATTTTCGGCGGTGAGCTTCCTTTTGTCGACCAGATAAGACACATCGAAATTGAGCTTGCCTTTAATGATGGGATAGCCCAGAAATTTAATCGTATAAGGTGTCATCTGACTCATTTCAAGGTCTTTAAAGCTGATTTTAATATCAGCGAAAAGGTCTTTTTTCAGCGGGTTGATGGTACCGGCGATGGACAGGGGTGTTCCGCGGCCGATATTCCCCTTCAGGTTTACTCTTGCTCGGGAGATTTCCTGTGATGAAAGACCCGTGACGCTTCCTTTGAGATTGAGCATGGTTACCGCATAGTTCGGCCGAATATTGTAATCGGCAAAATCAACCGTGCCACCCAAAAAGCTGATCTTGCCGATTTCAATATCAGGCGGCCGCTGAGACGGTTTCGCCTTCTCGACCCGTTTGGAAGGCTCCGGGCCGGACGGTGTTGCCCGTCCTGCATATTTTTTTGGCGGGCTCATGATATCCTGGATGTTGGTGGTGCCGCCCTTGTTGATGACGATTTTGGAAAAGAAGTCGCGAATAGAGATTTCTTTGATCTTCACAAAGATAGGATTGTAGCCGACTTCCAGTGAGTTAAAGGCAAGCTGCCTGAATTTTAGAAAATCACGTGTGTGAATCTCATCAATGGAGGCGAATTGTGCGACAGAA
Source organism: Deltaproteobacteria bacterium HGW-Deltaproteobacteria-1 (assembly GCA_002840635.1). Lineage (GTDB taxonomy): Bacteria > Desulfobacterota > Syntrophia > Syntrophales > Smithellaceae > UBA8904. The sequence goes on along the minus strand of PHBN01000079.1, from coordinate 5,803 downwards.
AGCTCGCCCTGATATTTGATGCCCGGTTTGTTTTTTGCATCCATTTTCATGGAAAGTTTTCCGTCCGTCGAGATCGAGCCGCGTGTGATGTCCAGTTGTATGGTATCGGTAAAATAGGGCTGGAGCGGCCGAATGGCAAGATCCTTCACATTCAGCACCAGATCGGCGGACAGTGGCTGGAGCCCTACCGGGCCTTTGGCGGTAATGTTCGTTTTTTGATCCATGACCAGTGAAAGATCAAGATTAGCAATGGCGCCTTTGCTCATGGATATTTTAGAAACGTTCAAGTGCAGGGGATTGATCTGAATTTTTACCGGTTTGCGAGGCTGTTCATCAAGGAAGGTTATATCGGCTTTGTCAATCAGAAAATTGTCGATGAGCAGGTTCAGTTCTTTTTTCTTTTCGGTGCCGGCTTCCTTCTTAGCATCGGTGGTAGGAGGTTTGGTCGGTTCATTTTTCTTGGTCGTTTCGACAAGATTCTGCAGATTGATTTTACCGGACTTGTCACGCTTGATCACCAGCTCGGGAGCATCGATAGCAATTTGAGCTAGATGAATCGTGGGTTTGAAGGGTTCCACCGCAGCAAGATTCACTTTCAGGATGGGAAGCCGCAGGATCTTGTTCCCCTGCAGGTCGTCCATGCTCAGTTTCCTTAAAATTGCATGGCCGGTCAGTTTCAGTTCTGGCGATTTGTCCCGGGGCATAATGAAATTCATGTGGATGTTCGTGTCCAGCCGTGCCCCTGTCAGTTTAAAGTTCATTTTGACTGGCACATATTGCAGATAATAAGGAACATCAATGTTTTTCATGTCGATGATTAGAGAGGTATCGCGGGATGTCAGAAAGGGTTTTGTTTTTCCGCCGATCGCGACGCCATGACCGTTCACAAAGGCCGAAAATCTGGGTTGCACATAATTTTTCATGTAGTAGTCAATATTGGAAGCGAAAGGGATTGCCAGTTGAAGATCCCGCACGGTGTGGCTGGTTTTATTGGGCATGTCGTGAAAATCAATGTTTCCGCCCGTGATCTGAATGTTATTCAGCGAAAAAAGAAACGGTTTTGAAGGTTCCTTTTTTTTGGTTTCCTCTTTGGGAAGCAGATCAGAAAAATTATACGTTCCGTCCGTTTTGCGGGTGACACCAATGTAAGGTTTGTCCAGCCGTATTTCGTCAAGAATCAGGGCGCGCCTGAAGATCGATGACGTCACCGCGGCATTGATGTAGAGTTCATTAAATACGACAAATGGCATTTTCTGACCGGGATCGGCCAGTTTAAATCCCCTGATTGTTACGGAAGGAGCGTAAGGGTTGATTTTAATTTGATCGATAGATGTCTCCCGGTGCAGGGCCGCGGAAATCTTTTCGGTTAAAACCGGTTTGATAATGTATGGAAGGATAAGGAACCCGGCGATGCCGATAATTGCTGCAAAAATGATGATGATGGTAAGAATCTTTTTTGCAACCTTCATGTTTACCGAATCCTTTTCAAAAAATTGCTCATGGTCTTTCCGGTTCCGGAGTTTGCCGGTAACGGCGAAAATGCAGCATGAAGTTGGGTTGCCATTAAGGCTATTTCATTATTATCATTTATTATAGTCCAATTTCGATGAAATAACATTTTCATTTCATCTATTTTTGGCATCAAAAACGTATTGAATGATTGAAAATTTTGTAAAATTACGTATTTATTGTTAAATTTTCATTTTCATGAAAAGAACGAAAATGAAATAAAATAACCATTTCACCCTGAAATGTTATTTTATTTCATAGTGCCTCCGTGTATTGACACGCACTTGTTTGTCGAATACAAATGCCGCCGAATAAATTTTACTATGAAAAATGCCCTAACGTCCCGTGATGGATCAAGGGCACCTATAAAAACTATAACACATAGACGTTCTTGGTATAGCATTTTGGAGACGTATGAAATTAATGGTTCATTTTGGACGGAGAATCAATCAAAAAACGTTTTTTTCATGCAGGAAGACTCTAGCCGCTTTTTGAAGCGATCTTCATGATTGATGAATGAGTCGGATGGAGAACATATCGTTCTCGGGTCACTACCACATTTTATGAGGTTAAAGATCAGCATGGTTAATGAAACTGAAAAGCAGTTCAATTTTGTAAAGCAAACATCTTTCACCACCGATGTGATTCCTGAAAAGGATAGCGCGGCTACAAATGATTGGAAAGAATCAAAAGATATTCAGTACATTGTTGATCACGCTTTTGAAGCCTTCTGGCAGGTGGACACGGATTTTAAAATTACGTTTACCAATGCTGCATGCGGAACCGTTACCGGTGGATTTAAAAGTGAAGATTTTATTGGCCGGTCTCTTATGGAATTTCTGTCTCCGGAAAGTACAGAGAAACTGCATAAAGGAAACAGGTCACGTCTGAATGATGAAGCGCGGGGAGTTCAAACAGCACTTGCTTTTTATGAACTTCAGATGAAGAGGAAGGACGGCACGTATTGCTGGGTGGGCATCAGTTCCAGCCCGATACGCGACCGGAGCGGAAAGGTGATCGGATATCAGGGTATTCTGCGGGACATCAGTGGTTTCAAAAAACAGGAAACCAGCCGGAAAAGATATGAAGAAGCATTTAACAAGGCGGAAAAAATGTCCCGTTTGATGAATATTACCAACGGTGTTGCCCATGAGCTGAATCATCTCATGGGTGGCATTCTTGCTCATGGAGAGATCCTTCGTTCATGCGACGGTGCGGGCAGCAATGCATTTCATGAACATGTCGGCAACATCATTGATTCGGGAGAGCGGGCGGTTACCTTTATCCAGGATCTTTTGGCCGTTTTCCGTAAGGACGAAGAGAACCGCCAGTACATTAATATAAATGAAAGAGTCCTGGCTTGCCTGAAAAAAAATGAATTGCAAAAGTTATCCGAACGGTATCCGGGTGTAGCAATCAAAATGGATTTTGAGCCTTCTTTGCAAAACGTTAATGCTTCATTGACTCAACTGGATAAATCGATTCTGGATCTTTTGACCATGTCATTTCAGCAGGCCGAGCCTGACGGTGTGATTTCGATTGCCACAAGAACAGTCTATCTCGGCTGTCCGGTTCAGCATGAGGATAACGTGCGCGAAGGTGAATATGTGGTCTTATCGATCAGCAGCACAGGCGGCGGACTTGATGATGAAGATGTCGGGCGTGTTTTTGAACCTTTTTATGCAAAAAAATTAATGAAAAAAAGTGTTACCGGTCTCGAATTGTCCATCGTCCGGGAAGTGATCAGGGATCACCGTGGATTTATTGATGCATACAGTAGAATCGGCTGCGGCTTTTCATTTGTACTGTATCTGCCGGTTTTACGTGAAGATTGCGGGAGCATACAGCACAGGGGTAATTCTGCCAGGCCAGCTTTGATAAATTGACCTTTGCAGGAATCCGGATTGAACCACTAGGTGGGGGGTGTGCACGGGAAGCATAAAGCCGGTTGAATCCATTGATTCAGACATGGTGAGACGGCTTTATGCTTCTTGAGCCATACATTTATCCTGCAAAGAGAATAATATCAGGTGCCCGCCGGTTCCTGAAAAAAAATGCGCGCATCAACGATGCTCGCACCTTGACCTTCCGGATGAACAATAACCGGATTCAGGTCAATTTCTGTAATCTCAGGGCAGGCGGCAAGCAGTGCGGATGTCCGGCAAATGATATCGATCAGCGCCTGAGAGTCCGCGGGACTTTTCCCCCTGGCGCCTTGAAGTAGCGGATAGGCTTTCAGCTCTTTCATCATTGCGGCAGCTTCATGGGATGTTACCGGTGCCAGACGGATGGAAGTATCCTTGAATATTTCGATAAAGATTCCTCCCAGACCTGCTACAATGACGGGTCCGAAAGCCGGATCACGACGTCCTCCGACAAAGCATTCAATGCCCGCTGGCGCCATTTCCTGAAGCAGGTATCCGTCGATCGTTGGCGGGTTTACAAGCTTTTGAATTTTATCCTTCATCAATGCGAGGGTTTCGGACAGCTGCTTCTTATTGCGAATGTTTACCGCCACACCACCCACATCGGATTTATGGGATGCGTCCCGCGAGACAAGTTTTACGGCCAGTGGATAACGCAGGGGGATTTTCCCCGGTACGGTCTCGTTTTTAATCAGCATGTCTTTGACCGGTTGCAGACCGGCTGCGGCGCAAATCGTCAGAGCTTCATCCGTCAGTGCGATGCGCCGCTCGCGAATGCATCGGGACCGGATTGTTTCCACAGTTTTCAAATCCGGACAATAGTCCGGCAGTTTGCCCCGGCTGTCGCGGAGCGTTTTCAGTTCATAACGAAGAATACAGGTGATTGAATAAGACGCCGTCGTAATTTTCCAGTTTGAGGGCTTCTTCCAGAATCTCCGTGAAAATGGTGTAGTCAAAAATCTCGCCCAGATCCAGCGGGTTCTGATGCGCAATGACGCGTGTCTTGTATATGGTTTTGAGTTTTTCAATAAAGGACGGCGGGAAAGGAACCATATTAAAACCATATTTCGCGCAGGCATCGGCGGTCAGCACCGCATGGCCGCCCGAGCGTGACAGCACCGCCACGCGATGTCCCTTCATCAAAGGCATGCGGACGACTTTGATGGCGTTGACAAATTCCAGCTCATCATCAACGCGAATAATTGCGGCTTGCCTGAAGGCGCCATCAACGACGCTGTCATCGCTGGAAAGCGCCGTCGTATGGGACTGGGCGATTTTCGCACTGAGGGGAGAACGGTTTGATTTTTGTATAACGATGGGTTTATCGCACTGCCGGGCCAGACCAAAAAAATCACGTCCTCTCTTGAAACCTTCAAGATACATAGCGATGATGTCCGTCTTCGGATCTTTAATGAAATAGTCCAGAAAATGAGCTTCGTCGATCTGGAGTTTATTGCCGGTGGCTGCGAACTTGCCGGGTTTGATGCCGTAACCGGCCACTGCGCGAAGATAAGAGCCGCCCACGCCGCCGCTTTGTGAAATGAGTCCCAGCCTGCCGCCTGTCGGGATATTCTTGAAAAAGGCAAACGGCATCATCATTTTCATGTCAAAGTTTACCGTTCCCACACAATTGGGGCCGATGACCTTCATGTTGTATTTTTTGGCAACGGCCAGGACGTCATATTCCAGGGTATGATCGCCATGTGAGTATTCACTGAAGCCTCCGGATTCGATAACGACATGCGTAATGCCTTTTTCTCCGCACTCTCTCATCAGGCCGGGCACTGTTTTGGCGGGTGTCAGAAAGATGGCAACATCCGGCGTCTCGGGAAGATCGGCAACCTTTGTGTAAATATGGATGCCGTTCACGTCGCCTTGCTGAGAGCCGACGCCGTATAAATTCCCCTCATAGCCGACTTGTTTATTGTTGAGTAAAACGATTTGTCCCAGATTCATTTTGGTGGCGGATGCGCCGAAAACTACAATACTGCGGGGGCTGAAAAATTTTTCCATGATCCGATCGCTCCTTTGGCCCGGCAGTCAAAAGAACATAGCAGCAGAGCGTCATATCTTTTTGTGTGGCCGGACCCGTGGCTTTATAGAATAGGCGGGAGGACCGTGTCAAGAGCAAATCGCAGGGAGTTACCGGTCAGGAGAAAACAGGACCAATTTTTTTCTTTGAAGCACGCTGGTTCCTGCTTCCCGTGACCATTCTGCCCCGGTTCACGTCTACTGCAGATCATTTCAAAAGAAGTGTTTGACTTCTTTGCTAAAGCCAATATAATTAAATTGCATTGCATTCAAACAGAATCTAACTTGCAGCCGGTCCAGTTGTGGAAAGCCAATAAAATCATATCAGCGCTCAATGC
>PHBN01000411.1 GCA_002840635.1 Deltaproteobacteria bacterium HGW-Deltaproteobacteria-1 | reverse complement strand
GGCGCAAAGCTGATTAATGCCAGGGCCGAAACCGTTGCGCAGAAACCCAGTTTCAAAAACGCCTTTCTTCAAAGAAGATGTCTCATTCCCTCCGACGGTTTTTACGAATGGAAGAGCGAGGGTAAAAAGAAAATTCCTTATTCTTTCTCTTTAAAATCGGGCGCGCCCTTTGTCTTTGCCGGTCTGTATGAGCAATGGATTGCCCCGGATAAAAAGACGGTGGAAACCTGCACTATCATCACAACGCAAGCCAACGGGGTTGTTGAGCCTGTTCATGACCGCATGCCGGTAATCGTTCCTCCTGTGGCACAGGAACTCTGGCTGAATCCGGAAATCAAAGATCCCTCCCGCCTGCTGGATATTTTAAAGCCATATCCGGGAGAAGAATTGATTTGCAAACCGGCTGACTTCTAATCCTGCTGCGGTTGATTCAACACGATATATCCAAATCTTCTCATCACAGCTTTTGTGGTCTTTCAGGATAAAGTTGTTCATTCCGTTCCTTTCGAAAGGCATTGTAACTGTTATTCGCATTCCTTTTCTGATTTTAGCGCTGATCCTGGGTATTCTGGGAGCCGCCGTAGCCTGGTATGAATCAAGGCTTTTCGACTCGCCGTTTAACCTCGGGTATGCGGCACTGGCCACCTTCGGCCTTCTGGTCGCCCATGCGGCGGTCAATATCTTTAACGACTATTTCGATGCCCGCAGCGGACTGGATTATAAAACCCGCCGCACTCCCTTCAGCGGCGGGAGCGGTGCCGCCCCGGAAGGTTTGCTGACCGTTCCACAGGTTTTGTTGCTGGGGATTATCTGCTTACTCATCCTGGTACCGATGGCTGTGTTTTTTGTGCTGAAATCAGGCTGGATGCTTTTACCGCTTCTGGTGCTGGCTGTTCTTCTGATTATCTTTTATACCCCTCTCATTCTGAAAATGGGTTACCCCGAGTGGTCGGCTGGCCTGGGATTGGGGATTCTGCCGGTGATGGGCGCTTATTTTGTTCATACCGGTGCATATTCGGCGAGTTCTTTCATCGCATCCATGCCTTCATTTTTTCTGGTGCATAATCTGCTTTTACTCAATGAGTTCCCGGATGCCGAAGCAGATATGACAGTGAACAGGCGGACGCTGCCGATTGTTGCCGGCAAGAAAAAAGCGGCTTATTTTTTTTCACTCGTTACGTTGCTTGTTTATTTCTGGGTTGTCTGGGCGGTAATCTGTCGTTACATGCCTGTCTTCACGCTTGTGTCGCTCGTGACATTGCCCCTGGCCTTTCAGGTCATCAGGGGATCATTCCGGTATGACGACATGGAAACCTTTCTGACTGCTATGGGAAAGAATGTCCTGCTGGTGTTGCTGACCCAGGCGCTCATTGCGGCGGGATACATTTTAAGCGGAATATTTCTGATGTGACATGGATCGATACACTGGAGCAAAATTGAAAAAGTGAATCGAGAAAATAAATTTGAAAGGAGATTTAAAATTTGGAATATTATTTAATGCTGTTCAAAAACGGTTCATTTAAAATCTACAAAAACAAACAGAGTCCGGGACGAATGGAAGAAGGCGTTCGCCAATTTTCCTGTTCCAGCAATGTGACGGTGCAGGATTTATACACGTGGGCCGCAAACGGTTATAAAAAGTTGAATACCGTGCGTGAAATTGAACGATAATGGCCGGTTCATCACTTGCATGATACCTGTTTAATGTAGCCTGAACAGCTCATATTGGTAGGTGAGCTGATAGCCTTTCTCTCGGAACAATCTCAGGCATGCATTGGCGACACTATTGTCATAAAGAATCCCCTTGTTTTCTTCTATCTCTTTAAGAGCCGCATCCAGACCCAATGACGCACGATAAGGGCGATGGGTAGCCATAGCTTCCACAACATCTGCTACGGCAAGAATGCGAGCCTCCATAAGAATTTCATTCCCTTTCAGGTTTCTCGGATAACCGGCACCGTTCATCCGTTCGTGATGCTGATGGACGATTTCTGCCAGGGGCCATGGA
>PHBN01000078.1:11185-12424 GCA_002840635.1 Deltaproteobacteria bacterium HGW-Deltaproteobacteria-1 | reverse complement strand
GTACAGCGATTTATCAAATTTCTATCGTGCCTTTAAACGCTGGACCGGCAAGAATCCAAACATGTATCGGAAAATGAAATTACGTCAATCTGGAAATCATTAAGTCTTGAATTTTCTTTTTCAGTGCCCCTGTGTGAATGACAGCCGGTTTTTCTCACGTATATGCAAACGTATTAAAAGCCACCTTGACATAGAATGTCCGCTCCTACTTCGTGCTCTGACAGGTAACGGCTTCGCGTCCAAATGGATGTCACTGCAACTTCCGGTTTATTCCAGGCATCAGGAGACCCCACCATCCTGATGACGAACGATCGTCAGCCCGATTAACCGGGAAACCACCACGGCCAGGTAGCCAACACCGGCAAACTGTTCGAGCATTACCAGCACACGCGACGGCGAAGCGATCGGCACAATGTCACTAAGGCCCGTCGCTGAGAGATTGGCAAAACTCAAGAACAGCAACTCAATGAATGTCAGCGGCTCTTTCGGGTGTGTTCCGCCCGAGAAAGATCCCGGACTCCATGCCTGGCAGACGATATACAAATAAGCGAATCCCCATGCGATCAACGTAAAGGTAGCACCAACGGCAAATAACTCGTCAATCGTTACACGGTCATCCTCCATCATGTAAGTGATCAAACTACCTGCTCCGTAAAAATACAACGCTGCCTCAAGAAGAGTTGCCCATGTCAGCAAGTCGGGATGAACGAACAGCCATGCCAATAATAACAGCAAAACCACCAGTCCTGCAATTATCCATGCGATCCAGTTGATAGCGGGGCTGTGGATAATGACCCATACCACCAAAAGCAGGATCAGCATCCCGAAAGCACCGAGCAGAAACTGCCCGCCGGGGACATTTTCAAATGCCACATAGAGTGCAAGACTAAGCAATTGAGCGGCAAGCAGGAATGCAGACGGGTGGTGGCGTGTAAAAGAAGCCCATCTCATCAATGAAACCTTGTTATTCATGTCTTCAATTCCGTCCTTCCTCGGATTGGGCCGGCTGAATGGTGATAGGGAAACAGCCAGGTTATTAGATATCGCTTATTCCCACTGCCTGCAGTAGAACACCCCAGACCTGTGGTTATCATCCCCCTCTTTATTTTTTTCAGGACTGATGCAATTTTTCGGCACAATTGAGCAGGTATTCCCCATACTCCCTGTCCATTTTTGTGGTATGATCATATACCCATGCTTTCAAATAAGTGATCCATTTATATTCCAGATCAAAATCGC
>PHBN01000078.1:0-11156 GCA_002840635.1 Deltaproteobacteria bacterium HGW-Deltaproteobacteria-1 | reverse complement strand
GTGTATGGCCAGAAAACCAACCAGCTCATTAATCACCGGCAGCAAACGATCTGATCCCATTTCGATTTCATCAATCAAATCATTGACAATATCAAAAAGCTTTCTGTGCTGTTCATCAAGACTTTCCACGTGAACACTGTTGAAAGGTTCCCATTTGATGTAAGCCACTCTACCCATGGTATTTTTCTCCCTGCTTCTATGATCATGATAACCGAAATGATTGATAAATCTTATTGCGGTTTTCCCTGAAGCACCGATTTATAAAAGTTATTATACGACATTTAAGGTGCATATGTCCACTTTGCAAGTGCTGCTCATGATCTTACGGAAATTCGGATGATTCAATTTTTAATCACCCACCTCGCAGCAAGCTGTAGAGATATGAAATGAACGTTATTATATCACAACAAGTTGCGGAAGATCGACGCTCGTCCCGCGTGAGGGGGATTGAAAGATAAACGATTTAACAGCCATAAAAGAAACCAAAGCAGCCTGTAAACAGCCAAACTGTTTGTCTTTTTTGAGGCTTGTATGTTGGATTTTTTATTTATAGAGGGGGTTCTTTGTAAAATGATTCAAGATATTGATTTAAAACCGGGCAAGCATCTTTTAAAGCGATGGTCAGGAAAATGGTTTGGGTCGAGTCGAGGGGTCTGTCTGTTTCCAGTAAAACGCCGCCTTCACTGATATTGAGAGTCCTTCCTATTCCCTGTTGCGTATTTATTCCATCCTTTTCATCTACGCATGAATAGGCCAGGAAATTAAGAGCGTCTGCCCGTTCGAATTTTCTTTGCTCTGAGTACGTCATATATTGAACGCCTGAAAAAAGTTATATTTTCTTATAATTACGTTTAAATGAATTTATTGTGACTGTCAATGGCATAATTATTTTTTATTACAAATTTTTTTATACAAATCTGATTGTTTTGGCTGAGAAAGAGTGTCATTGTCTTCGGAAATCTCCTTGGTCAATGCATTACCGTCTTTATCGTATCGATGATACGACCTCACACGGTAAAATTCATTTTTACAATCAAGTTCTATCATTGTCTTTATGTTATCCAGGTTTTTCGTATCATCCGCCGTTCTCTTTTTACCGATGTCCGTGTAAGCCATTTTCAACCACACCTGATAAACATCACCGGACAGTTTATTTACAGTGTCTCTGTCGTAATAGATGTCTACATCGTCATCCGATTTGAAATAAATCCATCTGTCTTTTTTACTTTTTTGAAAATTGCAGACTTCGTTTTGAAGAATTTCGTCGCGGTCATCAGGAGCGATATACATCCACTCGTTTATAGGGCTGGGGTTGGAAATTATTTTTTCATCATTCACATCATAATAATTGCCGTATAATGTCCTGATCATCTTTCTTTTACAGTCTATTTCAGAAAAAAATTCGTTGTAAGAATACTTGTCAAACAATTTCACCAATTCAGCCGAAAGTCCATTTTCTTTTAATTGCTGAATCATGATCTGTTTACCTTTATCAGAAAGAATGTGTTTCTCCAGGTATTGAACGATATGTTTTCCGTCTTCTGTATCAACTTTTTCTTTCTTGTATAAACAGACAGTTCCATCGTCGTATTTTTTAAATTCCACCCAATTCGAGAAACTTTTATCGGAAACGGAAGATTGTTTTATTGATTTGTTTTCCGAATAACCGGCAGAAACAGACCCTGTTAAAAAAAGAATAATTATAAAATAGACTATTCTATTTTTTTTCATATCCATTCCTTTCGTTTGAAAAAAACATCCCGAAAACCGTTTTGTATTTATAAGGTTTCTGTGTGATCTTTTATCAATATAATTGTTCATCTTTTCGAACCTTCATGTTTAGCTGAATAGATGAGGACGAAGCAATAAGTCATAAGATTCCCTGTATATGAAACACAAAGAAGATTATTTTTCAAGGCTTTCAAACATTCATATTTTTCAATCCGTTGTTACCGCATCAAAATACATTCTTTTATGAATATTGTAGTGACTGAATATCCGGAATAATTGGAAACTTTTACAGGCCTAAAATAGTATTAAAATTATGATGCGTGTTTATGCAAAAGTAACTTATGTCATTGAAATTACACGCAACATAGCATATGAATACAGGCGAGTGGAAATAAGTGGTGATTTTATGAGATCGTACAAATAAAGATCTGGTGAAATCGTCAAAACCATTGATTTTACTGGAGCCGATGACCAGAATCGAACTGGTGACCTACTGATTACGAGGGGGTATTGTTTCCGCCGCGCTGACGAAATTGTCCCGGCCAAGAAAACAATAAGAACAAAACCCGCACCCCCGCCGTTGTCAAGCTAGTATCCAGTTGCAAAAACGATTCTAGGATCAGAGGAAATGAATGTTACCCTCTTTAAAACGCTTTTCAAGGAAAAGACAGGCATAACAGACAAGCGGGTTAAAGAATTTAGGCATGGGCGGAAAATCCGGCAGAATCGCAAAATAAGAAGTGTAAGGCATGAATCCTCAGCAAAGGGGGGCTTACCTCATGGAAGCAAGGCTGGGCAACCAGACTTTCGGGATATGCCGAAATGCTAGGCCAAGGCAAAAAGTATCGGCCAGAAATGCAAAAATGTAGCCATAAAGGGCAAGCGGGTTTGTTACATACATGGTGGCAAGAGTACAGGGGCATAGACGGAACAGGGAAAATTACAATCAAGATATGCACGGATAAGTCATGGAGATTATTCGGCACAAGCCAAATAAAACCGTAGGAAACTGAAGGTGGATTAACCGTATTTCAAAGTTGAAGGGTTTGCTGTAGCAAGTAACACGGAGCAAGGTATCTGTGACAAAATATTCAAGGGGTGACACACTCAAGCAATAATTTTTTCACCAGTATGCGCACGCGGGGGTTGATGTTTGCAAAACGCTTTATGAATTTGTCAAAGAACATCAAATATGCTACACGAACAAGGACTCGATTGGAACCTGGTACAGATTTCAGGGTAAGGTCATTTTCACTAGGAGTGCAGTGTCTTGCAGAATCCACCTGCGACATTTCGTCACGACATTCAGGGACTCAGGGCAATAGCAATATTATCCATTATTGCTTTTCATTATGATTCTGAAATTCTGCCTGGCGGGTTTATCGGTGTGGATGTGTTTCTTGTAATATCAGGATACCTGATAATCTCTGGTTTGATAAGCAAGAAAGTAGCTGGTCACAATTTTTCAGAGATATTAAGGTATTTCTTTTGGAACCGGGTCAAAAGAATCGCTCCGGCATATTATACTTTACTGGTAGTGGTTTCGCTTGTAGCGGCAATATTATTTATTCCGCCTGATTTCTTTTATTATAGGGACAGTCTGAAAAAATCCTTGTATTTTTTCAGCAACAATTATTTTGCCGGTTTTGGGGATTATTTTGCACCGAACGCTAATGAGCTGCCGTTACTGCATACTTGGGCATTGGCGGTTGAAATGCAGTTTTATCTCGTCATATCTTTTGCTGTTCTTTTTATCCCAATCGGATGGCTAAAAAAGCTGATTCCTTTTGCCGTAGTGTTTTTTGCTCTAATAGCGGAATATATGATACGGGTTCAAGGGGAGACGCAATCCACATACTATGCCCTTTATGCACGGATCCCTGAATTTTTGATTGGTGGATGGCTGGCTATACAGCAGATAGGCGCTCAATGGTCTGAACGCAAGGCAAGCATTGCAGCGTTCACAGGCCTTGTACTGATATTTGCATCAGCAATATTTATCACCTCAGATGCACCCTTCCCTGGATTGCTGGCATTTTTACCCTGTATCGGCGCGGCACTTATTATCTGCGCGCAGAGGGGCATGCCTTACAGGTTCCTGTCACTGCCGGTCTTGGTCTGGCTGGGAGCCATTTCCTACTCCCTTTATTTGTGGCATTGGCCGGTATTGGCATTTCTGCGTTACTATACAGGCGCTTACGATTTAAACATAGCCGCGACGGGGGTTTTTACGGTTACTACCCTTATTTTGTCCTGTTGTACCTACTATTTTATTGAAGAGGTATTTCGCAGCAAACGGGCACCAGCAAGAGTATGGGTACCGATGACAACCGTGCTTGTGTTAACAGTAGTGTCGATAAACTTGGCCACATCAGCTATAAACAAGACATTAACAGAGCCTTTGCCGGTTGAACTGACACAATATGCTGACCAGAAAGAAATCTGCCACGGCCACATAAAAGGAAGCTGTCTAAGGGGTAAAGACCAGAGTGACACGAACATCCTAGTTTTAGGTGACAGTCACGCAGCCATGCTCAATCATTTTTTTGATGTTGCCGGAAAAGAATTGGGCATAACAGTTCGGATTATAACGGCCAGCGCTTGTGTGAACATCCCCGGGTTTGATTATCAAAGAATCCCGAACTATGCCCACGAACCATGCAGGCAGCAGATAGATTTTGTGAAAAAAACCTATCTTGACCAAGCTTCAGTTATACTGCTTGCAGCACAATGGAGCTACCACTTTCAAAATGAAGACTTCCTGAATGCCTTAACAGAATTTCTGGAAAGAAAGGGGGCTAATGGCAGACAAAAAATACTGCTGCTCTCCCAGATACCCAGGTTTAAAAAACATCCTCTCCGAGCACGCCGGTTTGCATCCCTGGGCATGCCAACAGAACTTCCAAAAGATGATTGCTATATTGCAGCCAATTCAACAATTAAAAAATTAGCGGATAAATATGAGCATGTTCAGTATGTTGATTTGACAAAACTGTCCGTATTTGATTCAGCTCCCATGTTTAAAGGAACTCTGATGTATCATGATGAACATCACTTGAACGAATACGGTGCTAAACTATATGGGAAGTTTGCAGCACCACTGCTGAGGCAATATATCTAATTTCAAACAATATTTTAGCGCAATACCCCCCTAACGATTTTTAAGTCGGGAAAATTAAAAACCCATGACGTTTTTTGACCTTTTTTTATTACGAAGTGTCAGTATAGCTGGAGCCGATGACCAGAATCGAACTGGTGACCTACTGATTACGAATCAGTTGCTCTACCGGCTGAGCTACATCGGCGTCCATCAGGAGTTTTGGTACTTATATGATGGGGTTTAAGTTGTCAATATCAATCTGTTGCAGGTAGTGGGTCAGTTTGAATCATAATTATTTTTATTGATTAATTTTCTCTTTTTAGTAAGCTTCGGGCAATCCATCACTCAACACCGCTGATCTTCTTTAAAATAAATCAATCAAACCTTCACGGTTTGAAATCATAGAAAAGGAGAAAATTAGTATGGCAGATAACATCCAAGTCAAGTGTATTAAGAAAACAAACAGAACCGATCCTCACGAAAGAATCCACGGCATAGGTGGAGTTAATCCAAGTGGGACAAATTGGTATTTGCCACTAGATGACGCAATTGCCGGAATAGAAGCTGGAAAATGGAAATTCTATACTTCTGTCGCTGGTAAATCTGTTTGGGTTGTTATTGCCACTCACAATGGACATAAGTATCTTAAAACTGAGGCGGACGGTCTTCAACCAAACAATCTCCTAAGTTTGCCGGGGTGTCCATAATAGCCTCATAAGGTGGCTTAACCCCCATGGGCTCTAAAACCCATTCAAGGGCTTGTTGTGCTGAATAGAGCCGATGATATTCGGGAGATACCTCACCTTTTAAATTAATCTCTTCATTGATACGGTTTATTTCTCGTTGTATGAAACTCATTTATACCCTCCATTTTAATTACTAGTATTCCGATATTCTTACTTGACATTATAGAACGAACGTACTACATTTGTCAAGGGTAAATATAATGTATATAAAAAGTTTACAAAACGCGTTTGATTTGTGGTATAGATACACAAAGAATGTGACTCAAAGTCAAGTAGGTGGTTTAATTTTTTCCAGTTAAATATAAGAAAGGAGAATGTATCATGGCTCTTCCAATTGCCCCAACTCCGATACTAAGGGGTAAGGATGCAAGAGATTTTGAAAAAAAGATAAAAAGTGATTTACAAAAACCAACTGCTCTTGTGCCAACTCCTAAACTGGATGCAGCTAGGGCATTAATCCAGCAATATGCTAACGGAGCAAAGAAACTATCTTAAATATGATGGCTGGCTTTTAAAACCAGTAGATAAGTATGAAAGCCTTAAGCAATTCAATTGCGGTAAAGCCGATCTTAATGATTTTTTTCAAAATGACGTTTACTTACAAAAGCAAGAACTTTTAAACGAAACATATGAATTAACAGAGGCCACGATTGGAAAGGATTTTCCCGTGGCCTTAATTAGTTTGTGTAACGATGCCATCAGAAAGGAAAAACTATTTCCATATCTACCATTCAAGGGAACAAAAAAAGATTATCCCGTTTATCCAGCGGTCAAAATTGCACGCTTTGGCGTTAAAAATGATTTCCGAAGGAAAAACATTGGCACTCTTGCCATTAATATCATCAAAACATTATTTTTGACAAATAATCGAACTGGCTGTCGGTTTGTTACTGTCGATGCATATAACGAAAGTGATGTACTGAATTTTTACAATAAAAATGGTTTTCAGTTTTTTTCCGAAAGAGATAAAAATAAAGACACACGTGCTATGTTTTATGATCTAAAAAGAATAAAATTATAATTAATATTATATTAAACCAACCCAATAATTTCTTCTATTGTCCACACATGATCGGTAAGCCCTGCTTCCATTGCGGGAGTAACTCTCAATGTTTTGTGTATACGGCAGAAGTTATAATACATGAAGTGTAAGGCAACCGCCGCAGCAAGGTTGTCTATCTTCTTGGAAAAGGCGTTTGTTAATCTAGTGAATCTTCTCATGCTCATACGCATTGTTAAATTCTGTCTTTCGGCGTAGCTAGTGGAAACTAACTTTGCATCAGGGTTGCCGCTGATTCGTCTTTTTTCTGAGCCTGTGCATCGTGCGGGGCTGTAACGAGTTTCTTCTTGGGATGATTCATATAACTTAACGAGCATTGCATAATCAATATTACCAGCGAAAGCACTTTCAACGGCTGTTAAATATGCCCTATGTCCATCGGTTGTAAGCTGAACACGGTTCTTTAATCTACTAGATAAATCTTCCATGAATATCTTGGCAGCTTCAGCAGAACGATTAGCAACAAACCATGAAGGGACTAACTTTGTATCTGCATCAATGGCCGTCCATGTCCAGACATCACCATAACCGAATACACCCTTAAATTCTGCGGGCACATTCTTTTCTTTAGAGTAACAAAAAGACCATATTTCATCGCATTGAATGTTTTTACAGGGAAGATTGCGTAAGGTCTTATCCTGATAGTCAGCACATGCTCTGCCAACGTCAGCAAGCAGCTTAACAACGGTGTTCTTCGCTGCGCCTGTCAAACGGCATGTAGCACGGATGCTGTTGCCTTCTACTAAACAACCGATTATTTGCGCTCTTTTTGTGGTGTCTAGTTTATTCATTTTCAACCCCTTTATTATTTCGTTGTGACCATTATGCTTGAGCGCTAAAGCAAAGTCAAGACTTTTTTTATATTTTTTTGCTTTTTTAACCCCCCTATTTTATTAATATAATTTCAGTGGTGGCTTAAAACGCAACAATAAGCCGGCAATAAGTGGTTTTGGTGTTGACATAGAACCGCACATAATATATATTAGCATTACATAAATGTCAAGATATTACTATAAAAACCGGTTCAATCCGTAAATAGAGCCGGCACAAGCTAACTAAAGGGAGGGTTTTAAGATGGGCATGAGCAGTGAAATGAGAAGGTTAGAGAATAAATGGAATACTCGTGGCATCGGTAGTGCTTGGCCCAAGTTTCTGGATTATATTGATATTAATGGTTTAAGGGGGTGGCATGGACAAAGAATTGAATTTCCATTTCCTATTGTAGCAATAGTTGGAGAAAACGGTTCTGGAAAAAGCACAATTCTACAAGCGGCATCCTCGATATATAAATCCCCTAATGTTAATCGTTTCGCTTCTGATTATTTTCCAGACACAACATGGGACAAAATAACCAACATAATTATAAATTATTCATATAGAGAAGGACAAAAATCTCAAACCAAAAGTATTAGAAAACCAACCGACCGATGGCGAGGAAATCCTGATAGGCCCACGAGATATGTGGATTATATAGACCTTAGCCGCATTCAACCAATTTCCGCAAGAATGGGGTATAGAAAACTTGCTAATCCAACACTAAAAGAAAAAGAAGCAAAACCTTTTGAAAAAAGTGCTTTAGATAGGTATTCAAATATTCTCGGCAGACAATATGAATCCGCAAGGATGGCCTTAACAGAGGCAGATAGTCACAAAAAGATACCTGTGGTTTGCGCAAAGGATGGCGTTGTTTATTCAGGTTTTCATCATGGTGCGGGTGAGGTTACAATTGCCGAACTTTTACAAGTCGATCCCAAACAAAATAGCTTAATGTTAATCGATGAGATTGAAAGTTCATTACATCCGCGAGCGCAAAGACGGCTAATCCGCGATTTGGCAGAAAAATGCAGACAACTTGATCTTCAAATTATTCTTACGACCCATTCACCATATATACTTGAAGAACTACCGTTAAATGGAAGATTATACATTATTAATGAAGAAGAAAAAACTGTTGTGCGTGGGGTAAGTCCTGAGTTTGCTATGACAAAAATGGATGAGGAAACCTATCCCGAATGCGATGTTTATGTGGAAGACAGAAGATCTGCTGCGTTGTTAACTGAAATGTTGGCTAGGTATAGCAAAGAATCTGTTTTGAGGTGCGGATTTATATCATTTGGGTCTGCTCAAGTAGGATGTTCTTTAGGGCAAATGATAGTGAAGCATTGCTTCCCTCGTCCTTCTTGTGTATTTTTAGATGGCGATCAAGCACCGGCTGATGGATGTAATATATTACCAGGAGAAGACGCACCGGAAAGAGTTGTGTTCACTGGTCTTGAAATAAAAAAATGGGAAGGGGTTGCTGAACGTATTGGAAGACCATATTCAGAAGTTGCGGACGCCTGTAAGAAGGCGATGGCAGCAAATGATCATAAATCTTGGGTTCGTTTAGTTGCTGATACTATTGTTGTAGGTTCAGACAGTTTATGGGAAGCATTATGTTTTTGTTGGGTTGCTTCGGTTTTTCCATCTGATGATGCACGAAAGACTATCAGACCAATTGAGGATTGCCTAACGTCAATCGTTACTACTTCGTCCAACGTGCAGCGGCGGCTTTTTTAGCTATATCTTTGCGCCTATTAGCAGACAGGCTTTCCGCTCTAGCCTTGCCGCCTTTTAACCCGCCTAGCCGTCCTAGTTCGACGGCGGCGGGGTTCTTTTTAGGCTGTTCTTCCTGTGCTGGTTCTTCGTTCGTTGTCTGATCGACAATAAACGCTGCAAGCTTATTCAAATCTCTAGGTGTCTTTTTTAATTTTTTCATGCCTGTAAGATAGCTTATCCGCTCAAGCATGTCAAGATCAACTAAATTGAAACTGACCCACTACCCTGTTGCAGCCTTAATGATTGACATCTCCTTCATTTTCCTTTAGCTTCCGCCAATACAGCAGGTGAATATGGGAACCAAGATGATTCTTTTTCTTTTAACCTTTTTATTTCTCTACGGCGGGATAAATTTTTATTTCTTTTTCCGGGCCAGAAGCGTTCTGAACTTTACCGGTTTACTGCAGGGATTGATCCTGATTCTCATTCTCCTGCTGATTATTGCACCGGTTCTTGTGCGGGTTGCCGAATCCTTTCATCTCGAACCGTTGGCACGGACAATCGCCTATGTCGGCTATATCTGGATGGCTTTTGTCTTTTTTTTCTTCTTTCTAAGTGTCTCTCTGGAACTCATCAGGGCGGTCCACAAGCTGATCGATCCTTCGGCAAGCATAGTCACGCTCAAAACGGTCACATTCTGGCTAGCGACATTTTTGTCATTTGTTCTGGTTGTCTACGGCTATATCGATGCCGGAAGAATCCGCGTCAAACACCTGGAAATCAAAACGCAGCAGGTGCTGCCTGAAAACGGCAAACTGCGTATCGTTCAGATATCCGATGTCCACGTGGGCATCATCATCCGGGGAGACAGTCTTACACCGATTCTGGAATCCGTAAAGCAGGCCAATCCGGATATCCTGGTTTCCACGGGCGATCTGCTGGACGGTGAACTTGACAACATCATGCAGGATGCCTCCAAATTTGCCGCAATCAAAGCCAGGTACGGCAAGTTCGCGGTGCTGGGCAACCATGAATACTATGCGGGACTCGATCGTTCCATGGAGTTCACCAAAGCCGCCGGATTCGATTTACTGCGGGATGACGTCCGGCACACAGCCGGTATAACCATTTTCGGAGAAGATGACATCACCGGCCGCCGATCAGGTAACGCCGGTGAAAAAGAGTCCTTTAAAAAGGCCATGTCTGAAAAGCATGATGGTTTTGTGCTGCTGCTGAAGCATCAGCCTCACATTCAACCGGGGGCCAATTTCAATTTACAGCTTTCCGGTCACACACACGGAGGCCAGCTTTTTCCTTTCGGACTGCTCGTGAAAATCTATTTCCCGAAGATATACGGTTTGCACGAGCTGGATGTAAGCAAACTGCTGTATATCAGCCGCGGTACCGGTACCTGGGGCCCGCCCGTGCGTGTTTTCGCCCCGCCGGAAATTACCGTGATTGATTTGATCGGCAAGAAATAATGAGACAGAACTCTTCCGGTCAAGGAATTCAGATTGAGCTGGCTGATTTCCTCTTCATCGGTCGTGACCGGCTATTTGACTCATCACCATCATAAATTGAACCGGGGGTAATCAACCATGAAACGCCCTTATGTGCACGGTTATCATCCGAAAGAAAATGTTCGTTTACAGGACCAGGCATCCACTCTGGTTGAACTGCTACATGACGATACGGTGTATCCTGCGGGAAGCCGTGTTCTCGAAGCGGGCTGCGGTGTGGCCGCGCAAACGGATGCGCTCGCCAAAAACAGCCCGGATGCCCTGATCACATCCGTGGACATATCGGATGTCTCCATAACCGAGGCAAGAAAAAAAGCTGCCGATGCAGGACTGGCAAACGTGCAGTTCCAGCAGGCGGATATCTTTAATCTGCCCTTCGCGGCGGAGTATTTTGATCATGTCTTTATCTGTTTTGTACTGGAGCACCTTTCACGCCCCGAAGAGGCGCTCCTTGCCCTGAA
>PHBN01000410.1 GCA_002840635.1 Deltaproteobacteria bacterium HGW-Deltaproteobacteria-1 | reverse complement strand
AAAGCGAGATTGAAACGCAGGGAATCGAAACACTTTTACGGGACCAGGCAAATCAAACCCAGCTCATGATGAAAAAGTTGCAGGACAGCGAAAAATTGACTCAGGAAAAAGACGCCTTCATCAAACAAAACGAAAAACAGCTGCTGGAATTTGAAAAACTGCTGAAAGAAAAAGAAAATCAGCTCAAACAATTCGAACAGCAGCGGCAGGACAACGCGAAGCAGTCCCGTGAAAGCGAAAAACTCGCCCAGGAAAAAGACGCTCTCATCAAACAAAACGAAAAACAGCGGCTGGAATTTGAAAGACTGCTGAAAGAAAAAGAAAATCAACTCAAACAATCGGAACAGCAGCTGCAGGACAGTATGAGACGGATGCGTGAAAGCGAAAGACTGGCCAAGGATCAGGAAAACCGCCTTGGTCTCATGGAGTCAAAACTTCTGGAAAGCAACAGCCTTCTGCAGCAAAATGAACAGCTACCGGATCAAACTCCCTCCGAAAACGAAGAATGCTATAAAAGCCTGTTTGAAAACGGACATACGGTCATGTTGCTCATTGATCCGGACAGTCAATCCATCGTAGATGCCAACCGTGTCGCCTGCGCTTACTACGGGTGGAACCGGGAGGAACTGACACAAAAGAAGATGTCCGAAATCAGCACCGTGAGCGGCGATGAGCTGAATGCGCAAATGACGTTGGACCCAACGCAGAGGCGTCATTATTTTGTTTCCAAACACTGCCGGGCTGACGGTTCAATCCGTGACGTGGAAGTCTTCAGCGGACCGCTGCAGCGAAACGGTAAAAACCTTCTGTACAATATGATCTACGATATCACGGAACGCAACAGAATGGAGGATGCCCTCCTGAATACCGTCAAGCTCCAGTCCCTGGGCATTCTGGCGGGTGGGATTGTTCATGATTTCAATAATCTCCTCACACTGGTGCAGGGATATCTCGACATGGCCATTCTCGGTATCAAATCAGACCATATCGCTCAAAAATGGCTGAAATCTGCACAGCAGTCGCTGGACAAAACCAGGGAATTGACCAGCCGTCTTTCTGCTTTTTCGCGTGGGGGTCAGCCGAAGCTGAAAATCCAACGAGTTGAGCATATTCTCCGCGATACTGTTAAAAGTGCGTTGAAGTCATCACCCATCAACCCGTCGATGGAGATCCAGAAAGGTCTCTGGCCCGCTGAAATTGACGACATTCAGATCAGGCAGTGTTTCAACAACCTCGCCGAAAACGCCCGCGATGCGATGCCCGGCGGAGGAACAATCAAGATTCGCGCCGAAAATATCGACTTGAAGGAAACCGACACATTACCGCTTGCGGATGGCCCTTATCTACGGATTGTTTTTGAAGACAACGGATCCGGCATTCCGCGGGAACATATTGATAAAATATTTGATCCGTATTTTTCTACAAAAGGATCGGGACAGGATATGGGCATGGGGCTTGCCGTGTGCAACGCCGTCTTGAAAAAGCACGGCGGTTGTATCACC
>PHBN01000409.1 GCA_002840635.1 Deltaproteobacteria bacterium HGW-Deltaproteobacteria-1 | reverse complement strand
TGAAACCATGGCATACTGGCTGATGTGCTTAAGGTCGGAACAAACAAAACTGAGCGGACGTTTCTTGTTTCTTCTTTTAATTTCGTAAATTCTTTCTATGCCTCTTTTGTTGGACAAACCACAGCCCAATCCGTAAACCGTATCTGTAGGATATATAATCACTCCGCCTTCCCGCAATACATCCGCCGCTTTTGAAATCAGGCGCATTTGCGGGTTCTGGCTGTTAATTGATAACACCGCCCGGCCCTCGTTTTTCTGTAACCATCTTCATCTTTTTACTTATATCAGCAATCAGTCGATTAAGCAATGGCCTCAAACGGATTTAAGGAAAAGAAAAAATCACCTCTTTTTCTTGTCTTTGCTGAGCTTGTACTCAATGCTGTCGATCAGCGCCTGCCAGCTTGCCTCAATAATGTTTTCGGAAACGCCCGTGGTGCTCCAGAGTTCAGACCCGTCAGTCGAATCCAGTAAAACCCGGACACCCGCCGCCGTACCCTCCGAACCTTCCAGCGTGCGAACTTTAAAATCAACCAGGTGCATTTCCTTGATTTGCGGATAAAATTTCGTCAGCGCCTTGCGCAGGGCATGGTCAAGCGCATTGACGGGGCCGTTGCCTTCGGCAGCCGTCAACTCCTCCTCACCTTCCACGGATATCTTGATGGTGGCCTGAGAAAGACAGGGATTATCCAGCGTTCGCGAGGTAACCACGCTGAAGCATTCCAGATTAAAAGGCTCTACAAACTCACCGATGGCTTTTTTCATCAGAACGGACAGCGATCCGTCAGCCGCATCAAACTGATAGCCTTTATCTTCCATCAGTTTGACCTGGTGAACAACTTTATCCAATGCATTTTTCTTATCCAGATCAATTCCCAATACCCTGGCCTTATAGGAAATATTGCTTTTGCCCGCCATGTCGGAAACCAGCACCCGACGGCTGTTGCCGACCAGTTCAGGTTCCATGTGTTCGTAAGCCAGTGAATTTTTGGCCACGGCGCTGACATGTATGCCTCCCTTGTGCGCAAATGCACTGCGTCCGACAAACGGACGCGACATCAGGGGCGGAATATTGGCAACGTCGCTGATAAAAAGAGAAAGATTGGTGAGCTGCTGAATGGACTGGGCCGACAGGCAATTCATTTTCATCTTGATCTGCAGATTACCGATCAACGATATCAAATCCGCGTTCCCGCACCGCTCGCCATAACCGTTGACCGTTCCCTGCACCATTCTGACCCCTTCGCCGACAGCGGCAATGGAATTGGCAACGGCAAGGCCGCAGTCATTATGAACATGAATCGCCGCCTGTTCAACAGGAATGGAGGCGGAAATCCTTTTGACGATTTCAGAGATTTCATGCGGCATGGTACCGCCGTTTGTATCGCAGTATACAATCCTGTCCGCACCCGCCTTTAAAGCGGCTTTTACAACCCGCACCGCGTAACGGGGATTATGCTTGTAACCGTCAAAAAAATGCTCCGCGTCAAACAGCACTTCCTTGCCT
>PHBN01000077.1 GCA_002840635.1 Deltaproteobacteria bacterium HGW-Deltaproteobacteria-1 | reverse complement strand
CCATTTCCTCGCCCAGGGGCTTTGGCTCATCCGGACTGATGGTTTTCTTCTCCTCCAGCAGATCGGTCAGGATTTCAATCAGCGATTCCGGCTCCCCGGCCTTGACAATGAATCGGTCTGCGCCTAGATCCAGGGCAAATCTTTCGTCCTTTGGTTCCGTATAAGTGGCCGTGTAAAAGACAAACGGGACTTTCTTTAATTTTTCATCCGATTTACATTCTCGGCATAAAGCATAACCATCCATCACCGGCATCAGGATATCCGAAACAATCAAATCAGGAACCTGCTTTCGGGCAATCTCCAGGGCGACTTTTCCGTTTGACGCCTCATAAACATCCCAGCCCTGGCCTTTTAATATTGTCTTGAGCAGGTAAAGGTTGTCGCTGTTATCGTCAACTATTAAAACATTCGTTTTCATTCGCTATTTCCTCTCTTGAATACTTCAGGAAAGAATCGTTAGTTTCAATCTCCGGATACGTTCCCGAATCGTATTCCACGCGGTTTCTCCCTCCATCCTTGGCCCGGTAAAGGGCTTTATCGGCACGGGCTATCATTGCATCGATTTTTTCATTTCCACCATAATCTGTCAGACCTAAAGAAACGGTCACTTTGAAATCGGTCCCTATATTGGGGAATCGCCTCTGTTCTATGGCGGCACGCACACGCTCTGCACAGAGCATCGCCCCTTTAATATCCGTTTGTGTCATAACCAGCAGAAATTCCTCTCCGCCGATGCGGCCGAATAAATCCACACTGCGAAGGTTGTTGCGAATAACGTCTGAAGTTCCCCTCAAAACGTCATCTCCGGCAAGGTGGCCAAGGGTATCATTGACGGCCTTGAAGTGATCAATGTCCAGCATGGCAACAGCGAAGCGCGCACCACCCCGGGAAACCCGCTGCCGCTCATTTTCAAGATGTTCCATTATGTGGCGGCGGTTGTAGGCGCCTGTCAGCTCGTCACGGATGGACATTTCCTTGATAATAGACAGAGATTTATTCAGTTTTATACGTATACCGCTGATGTACCCCCCGATGACGGAAAAGGCAACCAGCACTACGGCAAAGCAAAATAATTGTACTAATTCCATTTTAAAATTAATGCCTTGTGGGCGATATTGATAAAGCAGGAAAAGATCTAGGCTATACGTCACAAACGTAAACACGCTGACATATAAAAAACCGCGGGTATCCAGGCGGAAAATGCCGAAAAGAAAGGCAACAACATAGATCAGCAACAGGACACCCCGGGATTCGTGGGCGAAATACATTGCATACATGGTCACAAGGACCGCCGCACATATCTGGATGGCCGTCAGGCTGGGATCGCGCATCCGGAGGTTCAGACCAGTGCGAAAGATGACGTACAGGATAATATTGATAAGGGGAAAGAGGATCAGAGCCCCTGCGACCCCCCGCCACTCCATAATGCTGGCCAGGTAGGATACATAAGCCAGAATGATGCAGAGGGTATATGCTGCTGCTGCCATCAGGAAACGACGTATGCGAATTGCCTGTTTTTCATCGTCTTTAGGGATAATAGAAAAATGAAGCACTTTATGCAGGAAAGTCTGTTGTTCTGGTTGTTCAATGACAGTTGCCATATTCTATCCAACGGATTAAAAAATGCAAACTCGACATCAATTCGAAGAAACCGGGTGCCCTTCATCCCGTATTTACAGAAATAATTCATCAGGTTTCCGCCACGCGTTCTGACGGCAACTGATATGAAACAGATTTATGGGTTTAATTTATCATAAAATTAAATAAATAGGAAATAAGACTTATTTATCATTTACCATTGCCATTTCAGGAACGTCCCTGGAAAATGCTCGAATGATGTGAACAGAATTAGCACCATTAAAATGGAGGTAATTAAAGAAACATCGTTGGGTGTTCGTGGTAGTGTTACAATGCCAAACTGCAAGAGCAGTTAATTATGAGCTGACTACAGCTTATGTATAAAAAAAGGCATTGCAGCTCTCTTTTCCGTTTGAAGTGATGAAGCGAGATACCGGTCTGTTCGTGTGGAGTTTATTTTGCCGGATTAACGTAAACCGAACACAGGGTCTTCGTGACTGTAATCGTCCTAAAGACCAATGTTCAATGATGTGACTCCATTGTTGATGCAGCGCGACAAAACCGGATCTCGTTAACCCCCCGCAGGAAGTCATTTTCCTCGAGGGGGTTTTTATTTTCCGGCCCTCGCATCTGGAGTTTCAATAATCAAAAAAACACCCGGAAGGATGGTTCCAACCGGGTGTTTGTCAAACAAGGCAAGAAAGCAAAAATTACTAAATTAGTTAGACGATTTACGCCACACAGAGACTGGCGCCGACCCGTACATTCTCTAACGATAACGACACTGGTTCATGCAACGATGGTATCGATAATTGGCCTGTCTTTCACAACGGCGATGGTAACCGGATCTTGAGTGAGCTCTGCATCCCCTAATAGAGGCATGGTAATTACCACGGCAACGTTCGACGCAGTAGCCGCGACGACCGGGGGGCGGAGGAGGTGGTCCATAATGGTCAGGACCGGGGGGGGGAGGTGGTGGCGGAGCAACCTTATGAGGGCCGGCGGGACGATCAGGACCGGGGGGCTGTGCAAAAACTTGAGAAGTTGTTGATAAGAATATTAATGTTAATATAGCAATTAAGAGCAAACACTTCAAACAGTAACCAATTCTCATTTTTCACCTCCAATTTGTTTGCTTGTTTGTAAGGAGTTGCTTTCTTGCCGTTACATTGTATGGAAGTCTAGCCTGGATGTCAATTGTTTTGCCGGTAATTTTTTTTTCAGGCAAAAGGCGTTGATTGATTCCCGGTTGAAATACTGCAAAAAACGTGAAACCGGATATTAGCGCTTTATCCGGCTCTACATCGGTGAAGAAGTCTCATCATAAGACGAATCGTCAAATCCAAGAAATGTATCCAGCGTTTCTTCCCATGCCTTTTGTTTTGCATCACTGTAGCGCGCCATCATCTCATCGTCATGCGCTTCCAGAAACTCCTGAAGCTTACCCGACGTTTCCAATGATGAATAAGTCAGGGGAGCCTTGTCCTTTAACGCCTGCTTTATCATTTCCAGGCGGTTTTGCTTCGGGCTGTCTTCAGGTAGATATGTCATTGCCTGTATACTCCGATTCGTTTGATTGCATTATATGCCTTTTGAACAATTTGTCAAACAGCACGCAGATTACATCCTGCCCGGATCAATTGTTTTCGTCCGGCCAGGAATACACGGGTGGACGGTTTTGAAAAAGGGTCCCATCGGGCATGACTTCCACATCTTTGCCGTCAATCCGAACAATCTTTGTCAGTGTAGCAGGAACATGACGCTCCCGGGCAGACACAATGACATCCTCAACCGTTTTAAAACGGGAGAGTTCTTCCAGAGTAATGATCTGCGGGAGAACCATTCCAAGCTTACCTGCTTCGTAGTTCGCCAGTGCCACAGCAGGCCGCATCCATGCATGATCCGTCAGTTCAACGCCATCATGAACAACGGATTGTTCGGCCGGAACCTCCGTCACAAAAAAACGCACATCGTAGCGCAGGGGTAAAAATTCCGGTGTGATCCAGTGAGAAAAGTAATGAAGGCGATCCCCGGAAAGCAATATGTTTTCTTCCTCCAGCATCTGCAAAAATTTCATTTCCCCTTTGTTAAGCAGTTGCCTGTAACGATCAAAACGCTGACGCTCCTCTCGCGTCCCGATGGTAACCGGTGTGCCGTCTTTTTTCCGGGCAATCAGAATCCCCACTTCTTCAAACGTTTCACGGATTCCCGCCACCCAGGTTCCCAGTGCTTTTTCCGGGCTCGACATATCCGGAAGAAATTGAGCAGCCTGCTGCGTATCAATACCCCGGACAAAGCGTTCCACACCAGGCTGATAATCTTCCGGGTCAAGACAGCCACCGGGAAACACGTAGTAACCGGGAACAAAACTGCTTTGCCGGTTTCTCAAGACCAGGAGCACCTCGATATCCTGTATGGATTTTTCTCCACAGGGCCTCAGAAGCAGCACCGTTGACGCATCAGCCGGCATGTTATTCATTTTAGGATGTCCCCTCTCCCGAACAGTCACCCAACTGGATCATAACACACTGAGCCCCAAACAGACCAGCACCGAAAAATATCTGATATTATAGATGGATGCTCCCTGTCGGGGTTCACGGCTTTCTTTAATACTGCCGCTGCGGGACTAGCGTTAATTTTCCGTAGCTTGCTGCGAGGTGGTTGAATCGAGATTTGCAACAAAAACCACTTCACGGGGGACCTTGTAGGCGGAGAGGTAAATTCGGCAATGCTGTATGATTTCTTTTCCGTCTGTATCAAAACCGGGTTTTCTCACGATCAGTGCTTTAACAATCTCCCCCCGCATGAGGTCTTTTTCACCGACAACTTTTGATTCAACAACAGCGGGATGCATATTCAGGATTAATTCCACCTCTTTTGGATATACATTGAAACCGCTGGTGATAATCATGCGTTTTTTCACGCCGACCAGAAAGAAGTAGCCGTCTTCGTCCATATATGCCAGGTCACCCGTATGAAGCCAGCCGTCACGTATGACCTGCGCCGTTGCTTCTTCATCCCTGTAGTAACCCTGCATTACAACATTGCCGCGGACGACCAGCTCTCCGACCACTCCCAATGCCGCTTCTGAACCGGCATCATCCAGGACCTTCGCCTCAACACCCGGCAGAACCGTTCCTATGGATCCGGGTTTCTGTTGTTTTCCGGGCAGGGAAAATATACAGCAGGGAGACGTTTCCGTCAGACCGTAACCTTCCAAAACCTGAATGCCGATGTGTTCACTAAATTCGGTAAACATTTCCGGCGGCATGGTTGATCCACCCGTAATGGCAAAACGCAAAGAACTGAGATCGAATTCTTTAAGCTTCTCATGGAACAGCATGCCCATATAGAGGCGGGGAACGGCGGCGATATAGGTAACCCGCTCCTTCTGGATCGTTGTAAAGATGCCTTCCATCGTAAAGCGATCCAACAGCACTACGGAGGCGCCTGCGTAGAGCGGGGACAACATGTTGCAGGCAGCACCAAAGGAATGATACAGAGGAATAACGGCAAGGGACCGATCGTCTTCTGTGCCGTTGAAGATTGTACGCAGAAGAACCGCCTGGGTGGCCAGATTATTGTAGGTAAGAACCGCACCGAGAGGCTTCCCCGTCAGGCCCGCCGTATAGATCATGACAGCCGGATCGTCTCCCCGAAGTGCGGGCGGGTCCGCAACCACAGATCCGCTCTGAATGATTTCATGGAAATGGGATCCGGGATTCAAACCTGTAGTTGTGATCAGATGTCGGCAAGCGGGCAGAGTTTCCCTGACAGCATGGAATCTCCTGGCGAAACTGTCCTGCGTGATCAGGGCTTTTGCCTCGCAATTTTCGAGCAGGTGCCCCAGTTCATACGAGGTGGACATGACACTCAGCGTTACGGCAACGGCCCCCAGTCTTAAAGCGGCAAAATAGGAAATGATAAACTCCGGACAGTTGCCCAGCATCACGGCAACTTTATCGTCTTTCCGAATTCCCAATCCCTCCAGATAATGGGCCAGAGCTTCAACATATCTGTTCAGTTCATCATAAGATATCTTTTGACCTTCATAAATAATGGACGTATTTTCCGGATAGCGCGCGGTAGTTTCCTGAAGCATCCTTTCCATAATCATTTTATCCTGATTTACCTCCTGCGATGCTCATTGAACAACACATCGCCTTTATAATGTCTATAAGTGGCCCGTTTTGACTTGTCAAGGAACTTCGTATATCGAAAACAAGGAATGACAAAGACTTGATCCATACAGGCACTGTATGCGCCAGTTCTCAGATTGCAATGAGAACGGGCATCCATGGGTGATCATTTCCCGGCAGCGTTTAACGGGCTGATACTTAAATCAAAAAATAAAACCTTCATCCGCAAAACTAAAGTAGCTGCCGTCGCCTATAATGATATGGTCCAGAACCCTGACAGCCATCAGCTTTCCCGCGGCGGAAAGCTCCTGTGTAAACTTTTTATCCTCCGGGCTTGGGGTTATGCTGGCACTGGGATGATTGTGAGCACAGATGATTGCCGACGCAAAGAACTGCAGGGCCGTATGGATGATTTCCCGCACAATCGGCATGGCCTGATTGACCGTACCCTTCGCGGCATCACCGATTTCAATAATTCGGTTATTGCTGTTAAGATAGACCACCTTGAAGACTTCTGTTTTCAGATCGCGCATCTGTGGCATTAGAAGATCTGCCACATCTGAGGCGGACGTGACCTTACGCTGTGCTAAACGGGCCTCATCTTCACGGAATCGCCGTCCGATTTCCAGTGCCGCCATGATTTGCGCGATTTTTGCCGGACCAAGGCCTCTGAAATCTTTCCACTCGCGCGAATCCGTATGGCTCATGTTTCGAAATGTACCGAATTTCTCCATAATGCCGCGTGCCAGATCAATTGCACTATTGCCCGCTGAGCCCGTTCGTAAAAGGATAGCCAGAAGCTCGGAATTGCTGAGCGCTTCCGCACCCTTCCTGATCAGCTTTTCCCTCGGCCGGTCATCGGGCGGCCAGTTTTTAATTCCCGCTGATGGGTTCCTTTGAGCCACGTTCCGGCCCCTTTCAGATTTTTTTTAACGATTTCATTATCAACGGAACAGCACACCATGCCGCATGAACCGGGACACACCCTGGAAGATGAACCCCGTCTTGATTTATCCGTTCATCCCCGTGATGCTTTTCTTCGCTTCGTCAGACAGATATTGCCACAGTCCGATTTGTTTGAGGGTGTCAACTTTCGGGATACCGGTGTCTGTCCATCCCCGCTGACGATAATAGACGTCGATTAATTTCCGCAATTCCTCTTTTCGATGCTTCATCAGGATTGCGCGTTTTTCATCCGTCTCCATCATCTGAACGTCGGAAAGGGGCTTATTTAAGACAGTGCTCAACGCACGGTCGTTATAATCCGCCTCCCGTTCATAAAGCGCATCATCCGTGGGACCGATGGCCCGGTCGGGAATCCAGTCGCGCGCACCGGTTGCCGCGCCGAAAGACAGAACATTCATTACCCTCTGCAGATTGATATCGCGGTCTGTCTGTTCAAATATCTTTTCCCAGGTCAGCATGGTCCCGAGCATGCCATTGTAAAAATCCGCATAGAGTTCCTGTGACGCCGGATTGATATAAATATCCGTGCTCCCGCGCTTGAGAGAATCAGGATTGAAAACATCCACCCAGGGCAGCTTGCACAACCCCAGATTGTCATTGCCCAGACGTACGCGCGGATACGTGATCAGTGCCTGCGCCTTGGCCTCAAAGGTTGGAAACGCGCCCAGCAGATCGACTTTTACCAGCCAGGCGGCTGCGTGATGCGCTCCGATATCGCTGGCCGCCGCGTAGGAGGCCTGCATGGACAACGACCGGTGCGTCCGGTAGAGAGAAAAGGGCAGTCCTTTGGTCTGCATGGCAAACTGCTGCAGATCATTCACCGAATTGGGCCGGCCGGTTCTTGCCGCGTATTGTTCCGCCACCCAGGCCGTAAGCTCAACCATGCCCCGACCGGCAATTCGAGCCAATTCAGTCTTGCAGCAGGCAAGATCATGGATAAACTGCAGCGCGGCCTGCTCATCACCCCAGTTCAGTGCAAAGCCGTCCGTATCTTCTTTGACCAGATAGCCGCGCTGGTAGCATTCCATCAAAAAAGCCATGATGACGGCAGTCGTAATGGTGTCAATGCCGTATGTGAACCAAACTGGTAGTTGTTCACCGGCAGGGATTGGTATTCGTCTTTGTTCATAAAAGAAATTAAGCCGGCCGATCCTTTCAGGTGCATTTGAAGGGCCTGCGGATCGACGTCTCTGACAATTTTATGGAGTTTTGCTCCCGCTTCTTTCACTTTGCCCCAGTCCGCCGCGCCGTAAGGATTATCGCCATGGGGGAAAGCGGCAAGAACAACAATGGCGGTAATATTCTTATGACTCATCACGGAACCGAGGCCCGTGCGGCCGGCCTGTTTTGTCCGGAACAGGCCCTTTGTCCCGTCAACCGGTTTGGTGGCATCATAGTAATGGCTGTTGATACAGCCGAACGCTGTGCTGGCTGCGCCGATGCCGGTGGTCAAGAAGGCCATGTCCTTTTTTTCGTGACCTTCGCGTAGAAACTGATCCACAATGTCTTTCTCCAGGCCAAAGACCTGATCCGCCTTTTGTGCATGGGTGATGGTGATTTCCCGCTTGAAGCCGTCGATAACAATCATAACGCTGTCTTTGGCAATGCCCGTAATGGTCATGGCGTCAAACCCGGCGTATTTCAGATAGGCTCCGAAATGGCCGCCAAAATTGGAAACGCCCGGGATACGGGTCAGGGGTGACAATGAAACTGCCATGCATTTACTTGTGCCCGGAAATTGCGGAATGCCGCCCAGCGGTCCCGGCGAAAAAATCAGAGGATTTTCCGGATCATACGCCTTTGTCCGGGCGTTGATTTTTTCATGCAGTAGATAAAGTCCCAATCCCCTGCCGCCGATAAAGAAATCGCGAACTTCCGGGTCAAGCGGACAGGCGGCAATGGTGCCGGCTGTCAGATCGACGTGCAGGATTTGATTGGCATATCCGTGATCAAGCGTCTTGTGAGTATAATTCATATTCTGA
The DNA here is from genome assembly GCA_002840635.1 of Deltaproteobacteria bacterium HGW-Deltaproteobacteria-1. Classification (GTDB taxonomy): domain Bacteria; phylum Desulfobacterota; class Syntrophia; order Syntrophales; family Smithellaceae; genus UBA8904. The sequence goes on along the minus strand of PHBN01000077.1, from coordinate 2,970 downwards.
GTTCCTTAAAAATAATGCCGAACGTTAGTGCAATCACCATAAAAAATCAATAATAAAAAGGGATTGAACATTTTTCATTTTCAGCTATTGATTGCAATGTTGTGCGCAGGCAACCAACGTGTTATAGACTTGCCGTGCATGCAATACCTTTTCAAACCCCGTGAAGCGAATGAATTTGGAAAAATTTACCCTGTTTCAAAACATCCTTTTAGGTTTAACGCTGGCCGCGCCGATCGGGCCGGTAAACGTGGAAATCATCAAACGCGGCATGAACTCGGGATTCAAAGAGGCACTTCTGACCGGTGTTGGCGCAATGAGCGCCGATGCCACCTACCTGACGTTGATTTTTTTCGGATTGACCGCCTTTCTGAATAACACCATGATGAAAATCATCTTGGGCATCGCCGGAGGCGTTATTCTGGTTTATCTGGGAGCTGCAAGCGTAAGAGAAGGCCTCAGCGCAGCCGCCGCAAAAAACCATCAAAGAAAACGAGTATTGAAAAACTCCTATGCCACCGGTTTCATGCTGGCCATCTGCTCACCCATGACGATCGTATGGTGGACAGGCGTTTTCGGGGTGCTCATGGCCTCACAGGCAACTGCGCAGACGGATATTTCCGCCTTCCTCTCCTGCCTCTCGATTTTACTGGGCTGCTTCCTGTGGGTGTTTTTTCTGGCCGGTGCCCTCCATTGGGGGAAGAGATTCATCAACGAAAGAATGACCAGAGCGGTATCCCTGATTGCAGGAATATTTTTAGTAGGATTCGGAATTTATTTCCTGTTCCGGACTTATTGGATCATTAAAATGTAAAGCGCATAAACGGCGAATAAAGTTCGGAACGCCCGGCGGCCCATTCATCTTTGTTTATAAAACCGTTCCTGTTTTTATCCAATTGCTGAAATCTTTTCACGGCGGCCTGTTCAAATTCTTTTTTGCTGATGATCCCGTTTCCGTCCGTATCGGCTTCTTTGGTGAACGCCTCCAGGTCTTTTTTGTCCATGTGCCCAAGCTCATCACGGTTGATCAACCCGTCACGGTTCTTATCCAGTTTATTAAAAGTTACGGATACGGCTCCCAGGTATTCTTGCTTGCTGATTTTGCCGTCTTTATTTTTATCCAGCTTCGGCAAAATCTCTTCTGCGGCAAAACCCACGGAAGCGGCGAAAAACATTATCACGAAAGCCATCAATATTTTTTTCATAATAAACCTTTCTGATTAGCCACCTCGCAGCAAGCTGTCGAGGTATGGAATGAACGTTATTATATAGCGGCAGGCCACGAAGAATTAATACTCGCCGCACCTCGTGAGCGTGATTAAAAGTCGCGGGGCAGTTCCTCCAATTCGGCCAGCGAAAAGACCGGGCCGTCCGAACACACGTATTTATAACCGACATTGCAGCGGCCGCATTTGCCGATGCCGCATTTCATCCGCATTTCCAGAGACGTCAGAATGTTCTCTTTCGAGAACCCCAAGTCAAAAAACACTGGCAGGGTGAACTTGATCATAACGGGAGGACCGCAGATCACGGCCACGGTATTCGCAGGCGACGGCGCGACGTCCTTGCAGACAGCAGGGACAAATCCTTCTCTCCCCTTCCAGGTCTCATCGCCCTTGTCCACGGTGATGATGGTCTTGATGTCGTCTCGCTGCTCCCACGCAGCCAGCTCGTCCTTATAAAGGAGCAGACCGGGAGTCCTCGCTCCGTAAATCACGGTAAGTTCGCCAAATCGCGAACGATTGTCAGGATGCAGCATGTAGTTGATAAGCGACCTCAGAGTCGTAAAAGCAAATCCCCCGCCGACCACTACAATATTCTTCTTCTCCAAAAACTCAATCGGCCAGGAATTACCCAAAGGTCCGCGCAGACCGATTTTCGCGCCCTCGTCCATATCATGCAGCGCAGCAGTTACCAGACCCGGAACAATGGCGCCTGCCCGCTGAACGGTGAATTCCACATAGCCTGCCTGGGCCGGCGACGAGGCGATGCCAATGGGCGACTCGCCCTTCCCGTAAATGGACAGTTCGGCAAACTGGCCGGGCATATATTTAAATTTTTCCTCGTCTGCTTTGTTCAGGAAGGTGAAGCACCGGGCAATTGCGCGTGCAGCGGCCGCAGCCGACGCAGGAAATCACGCCGTACTTCCGAATATGATACGAATATTTATGACATACTTTCTGGCGGAGACGCTGATAGACCTTCGTGCGGGGATTGTGTCCACTGGCTTCCAGCGTGAAATCGGTAAACATGCAGGCATCCCAGACACGGCGGCGTGTTCCCTGCCCGAAAAGGGTTTCGTCGCAAATGTCGAAACAGTAACAGGTGGGGCAAACAAACGTGCAGGCGCCGCAGCTTATGCAGGCGTCGGAAATCCTCTCCCAGAAAGGGGTCTTGTGGAAAAGATCCTCGAACTTTTTAGCAATGGACTTCGCCTCCACACAGGTAAAACGTGTTTTAAAAGACCGACCGGCCGCAACGGTTTCATCAAAATATTTCAGATCATCGGGTGTCGCGTCCGTAAGACCGTTCATTTCGGCAAGGAGCTTTTCTCCTCTGTCTGTGACAGCTTTCAGCAGCAGATCATCGCTTTTTTTCATCATGAAGACGTCACTGCCCTCAGGATCCGCCGCACCGATTCCCAGCGTTGAATAAAAATCAGCCCTGTCCGCCGGGGTGTTCACGTCGAATGCATAACCGAAAATCGCAGTGGCTTCTCTTCTCTTCTGCCAGTAGGGATCGACCGCGCCGGTGCCGCTGAAATGAATATCCATAATCTCGAAACTCTTGACATCGCAGGGTCGGACGCCGAAAAGGAATGCCGGCTTCAAACTTATTTCTACAGGCACCGCTTCCAGAACAGACTTCCCGGTCTGATACCGGACAAAATCTTCCATTTGCGGGAAAAAGGCCGACTTGGGGCTCATCAGCGTATTGTAAAAATTCAAATCCACCTGATTGGCATCCGATACT
>PHBN01000076.1 GCA_002840635.1 Deltaproteobacteria bacterium HGW-Deltaproteobacteria-1 | reverse complement strand
GGCGCAGGCACGCTGATGACTCATGAGCGCCCATTCATCCTGTTCCTGACGGGAAATTTTATACAGGTCGGCAATGTTGTCCGCCGTGACGCCCATGTGGTAACCCAGCAGTGCGTCCACCAGGCCGCCGATCATCAGGCTGTCCTGAATCTTTTCACCGTCGCTCAACCGGTAGCCTCTGCGGGCCCCGAAAAGCAAATAGGGGGCGTTGCTCATGCTTTCAATGCCGACTGCGGCCCCGATGTCAATTTTGCCCAGCATGATTTCCTGTGCCAGTAATTCCGAGGCGCGCATGGAAGACGGGCACTGCTGATGAACCGTAAACGCGAAGGAGTCCACAGGCAGTTCGGCCCCCAGAGCAATATGACGGGCGCTGTTTCCCGGTGCGCCTGCCTGGTTACACTGGCCCGCGACCACTTCCTGAACCAGATTTTTGTCGATACCGGCTTTGGCAATGGCGGCATTTAACGCCGTCACGCCTAATTTCACAGGAGTCATGTTTGAAAGCGACCCCATATAATCACCGATCGCTGTCCTGGCTCCGCTTGCTATAACAACCTCTCTTAGCATTCTTAACTTCTCCTTGCCTTGTTTTGTTAATATTCCTAATTCCAGATTTGCAATGAACAGCGCGTAGATGTATCGTTCTTTACGACGCTCATTGTATAGATTTGTTTTTCACATATCAATAATTACGTGTTGAGACAAGCAATTATTTAAGCAGACGTCTGATTAATCCCCTCGGTTAGAGCGTTCATTAAACCGAAGGTGCACGATGATAAGCAAACACTAGAATTTGGTAATAAAAATCTTTTCTTTGGTACCCTTCAGGGGTCATTTTGCTGTGTAATTAATTATCGTAAACAAAACCCCCGGTTTGATTCCTTTGGCCGGGGGTATTGTTTATGATATCTGTAATAAAATTTAATCGATCAAATTATGGTTTGATCAATTAATGGGCACCCAGCGAATCATTTCCGGTTCAGTGGACTTGCTCATCTTCTTGTATCTTTCAAATTCGGCTCGTGTTTTAGGGAATGCCAGGACGTAATCGACCTTGGTGAATTTACCGTTTTTCACCTGCTGCATGATGAGACCGCAATACATGAAACCATTATCGTTCATGGCAAATAATTCGTTGGGCACTGTATCGCCGAGCGTAGGCAAGGCTTTGGGCATATTGTAACGGACCACCTTGGCATCCAGCGATTGAGAAATGTTAATGGAGCGGGCCAGCACCTTCATCATATTGTAGTTCAGGACGCATTCAGCATTCATGTCTCTTTTATAGGCGGCTTTGTATTTAGCGGCAAAAGCAGGCACCGCAGGCAATGGTAAATCTTTAAGGGCCCCTGTGCTGATCATGCCTTCCAGCATATTCATGTTTTTGATGACTTTTGCGATATAATCCGGTTTGGCCTGGTCAATCACGACAAATCCACCCTTGAAACCCATGGCTCTGGCCTGCTCAATCACCAGAACGGTGGGAGCCGATGGACCGCCAATTAGCAGGAAATCAGGCTTTTTAGCCAAAGCGGCGGCCAACTGAGTCGAAAAATCGGTTTCCGTGTAATAATTTGCCGGGAAGTCACCGACGACACGCCCGCCCTTGCCGGCCCAGTGCAGACTAAATATTTTTCGCCACGCATCGCCGTAACCGCCCATCGTAACGACCATTGCACAGTTGCGGTAGCCTTTTGCCCAGGCCTGGTCGGCCATCAGCTGCGCGTAAGTCACAAAGTTTGGAACGGCCGTAACAATCATCGGATGACCCTTATCCAAAATGGTATGGATGCTTGTATAGGCCATGATGAGGAAGTTATAACCGGGAATCCCCATAATGGAGGCCGTCGTGGTGATCATGGGATTAAAAACCGCGATGGCCTTGTTCTGGTTGACTAAACGCAACGCGTTATTTTTAGCCAGGGTAGGATCGCTCCGATCATCCAGCTTTATCAGGTTATAGGTGTACTTTTTACCTTGAATGGTTACGCCTCCCGCGGCATTCAGTTCTTTAACAGCCATGTCTATACCGTTGGCACAATCCTGGCCATACTCCGCTCCCGGTCCGCTTAGAGGACCGGTGTAACCGATTACAATATCTTCCGCTGATGCAGCTGCGGACCACGCAATTAACGAAAACACAAACATTGAACATAGAAACCACTTCCACTTCTTCATTGTCGGACCCTCCTTTTCCTGGTAATGATAATATTGAAACGATATCTTTTTACGTTTTTTGAAGCCGTTATGATATAAACCGATTACTCGTCTCAATGCGTGTCTCCATCATACATAAGAAATATTTCATACAACGAGCGATGTATAATACTTACGCTCATGGATTGCATCTGTCAACAAAAAATATGGTCCTGCCTGCTTTGGGATTTCGGCTTCCCACTCCTCACGAGTCCGGGAGGGTTGGGCCGGGGATATACTTTCTCTGTCAGCCTTCAGCAGTTGCCTGCCCACCCATAGCGTTGGACGATTCATGAAAAAAAACGATTGCCTCTAATCCCAAGAATTTTTTCAGTTTGGATAGCTAACCATCCTGACCGGAATGGAATAAAGCAACTTCCAGTTGCTTACATACCTGATTTTTCTTGACTTCGTCCATCCGATGCTGTTACTTTTTCTCCGCTTGTCTAAACGTGGTAAGCTGGTTTAGCTAATCATATCGTAGAGTCACTATCAATTTAAGGAGAGCATGTTATGGAAATCAAGAAGGTTTGTGTTTTAGGTGCCGGCTTAATGGGTAACGGTATCGCCCAGGTTTGTGCGCAGGCGGGTTATGACGTCGCTTTACGTGACATTGAACAACGATTCGTCGAGGGCGGCATGAAAACGATTCAGAAAAACCTTGTCCGGGATGTGGAAAAAGGCAAAATGACACAGGCGCACATGGATGCCGTTATGGCCCGCATCAAGCCGACCCTGGATTTGAAAGAAGCCGCCGCGGACGCGGACATCGTTGTCGAAGTTGTGATCGAAGTGATGGACGTCAAGAAAAAAGTATACGCGGAGCTGGAGGAAATTGTTCCCGGGCATTGCCTGTTTTTTACCAATACATCAGGGCTGAGCATTACCGAAATGGCGGCCATTACGAAAAGACCGGACCGTTTTATCGGTACGCATTTTTTCAATCCCGTGCCGGTAATGAAACTTCTGGAAATTATCCGCGGGCATCAAACATCCGATGAAACTCTGCAAACGGCCCGCGAGTGGGGCACAAAAATCGGCAAGGATGTTATTGTTGTCAAAGAGGCCCCGGCATTTGTCGTGAACAGAATTCTCTGCACAATGCTCAACGAAGCCTTCTTTGTTCTGGATGAAGGACTGGCAACGGCCGAGGATATTGATAAAGGAATGGTTCTGGGATGCAACCATCCGATCGGACCGCTGGCGCTGGCTGATCTGGTGGGAAACGAAACATTGCTCCGCGTCATCGAAGGACTGCACAGGGAACTGGGAGATAAATACCGGCCTGCGCCGATTTTAAGAAAACTGGTCCGCGCCGGAAATTTCGGGCGCAAAACAGGCAAAGGGGTTTACGATTACAGCAAAAAATAATACCTGATTCATGGACATGCAGCTCTTTTTCAAAGCCCGCTGTCACGGCATGCTGAACATTAAATTATTAAGGGAGAACCGTTATGGATTTTGAACTTACCGAAGAGATGAAGATGTTGAAGGAAATGGCCTATAAGTTTGCCGTGGCGGAAGTCGGTCCGGTTTCGCAGGAGTGCGACGAGCATGAAAAATATACACCGGACATCCGGAAAAAAGCCGCCGCAAACGGTCTGGTCGGAGCATGGATCCCTGAAGCCTACGGCGGTTCCGGCGCGGGCATTTTAGGCAATACCATCATCACGGAGGAAATATCCAAGGTCGATATGGGAATCGGCCTGAACATTGTTGCATCAGGTTTCGGCTGTGAATCCATTCTTAATTACGGTACGGAAGAGCAGAAAAAAATGTATCTGCCATCAATATGCAGCGGTGAAAAAGTCTGTGCCGGTGCCTATACTGAACCGAATGCCGGAACGGATGTTTCCGGATATAAAGCAAGGGCGATAAAAGACGGCGGTGACTACGTGATCAACGGCAATAAGATGTTCATCACCAACGGGACAGTGTGCGATTTTATGGTGGCCCAGTGTATCACGAACCCGGAAGAAAAAAAGCATAACAGTTTCAGCCTGATTATCATTCCGGCGGATGCTCCGGGTGTGACGCGCAATAAAATCCATGGGAAAATGGGCATTCGAGCAAGCGACACCGCCGAAATCGCGCTGGAAGATGTCCGGGTTCCGCAATCCAATCTGGTGGGAAAAGAGGGTCAGGGTTTCCGCCAGCTCATGCATTTTTTTGATATTACCCGTGTCATGGTCTCCGGTCAGGCACTGGGAATTTCGGAAGCCTGTCTGGAAACCAGCATCAAATATGTCAGGGAAAGAACGGCTTTCGGCGCTCCGTTGGGGGCCTACCAGATCACACAGATGAAACTAACGGAAATGGCGATCCGTATTGAAGCGCTTCGCGGGCTGGTGTACAAGGCAGCCTGGCTGATCGACCAAGGGAAACCGGATTATACCCTGGCCGCCATGGCCAAGTTCTACGGAGGACAGACGGCTGTTTTTTGCGCTAATTATGCCGTGGAGCTGCACGGCGGCTATGGCTATATTGAGGAATATCCAGTGCAGAAATGGTACCGGGACGCAAAAATTCTGGAACTTTATGAAGGAACAAAGGAAGCCGAAATCATGACGATCGGGCGGGCTTTGCAGGCAAGGTAAAATAAAGCAGGGAACGGTTTTGGAGTCCGGTAAACACAGGATATAAACCGTTCCCTGAATTTGTTTTAAACGAATTTCATCATCATCGGAGCCGGTTAATGGCTTTATTCCGCGGCTTTCGGTCTGCTGCTCTCGGCACGTTCCAGAATTTCAATCATATTTTTGTTCTTTTTGAAAAGGCCTGACACATAGGACTTGGCGCTTTTCTTTTTCTTGTCAAGTAAATGGATATCCGCCCCTTTTTCCAGCAAAATCTCTACTTTGGGAATGGAATTGCTTTTCACAGCAAGCATAAGGGGAGTTGTTCCTTTCTTATCAACGGCATTTACGTCGGCACCTTTGTCGACCAACACTTTCACAACATCGGGAGTTCCGGACATGCATGCATAATGTAAACTTGTATAACCGTCCTTTTCACTCTTGTGATTTACATCCGCTCCTTTTTGAATCAGATCCTCGATGATCGAAGTCTCTGCATTCTTGCAGGCAGAAGCAACCTGCAAGGCTGAATAGCCATAGGAATCCTTTGCGGTTGCCTTGGCTCCTTTTGCCAGTAAAATTTTTGCTGTCTCAAATTGACACTCATACAATGACCAGAATAATGGCGTTGCGTTCCAGACTCCTTCATTTGGCTCGTCAACTTTAGCCCCCTCATTGAGATACTTGTACGTCATGGGGACATCACCATACCTGGCCGATGCAATCAGTGACGTCTTTGTACAACCGGTAAATTGCAGTATGACGAATAGAAGCGCCATGAAACCGAACAACTTGAAGAGTTTAGACTTATGGATCATCATTTTCCCTCCTGGCTAAACTTGATTATTTAAGGATAAGTACCTCTGTTTCGTATAAATCTTTCAGCAGATTCTCGCCATTTTTCTTTGCCTGTCAATATAAATTATCATACTCGGCCGACCGGCTCTCGAAAAATGCTGCACCTGTCAGGACAGGGCTTCAGCAATTGAGGGCTCTTCGCATGATGATACCGACGTAACAGGGTTTTTTCAATATCCTTTCACATGAGGATACTTTTCCATAAAGTCATTATACTCTGAAGATATCCGGGTGTCATGGGGCTCATTCTTCCTGAGCAATGCGAGAATTTCAAACGCCTTGCTGATATGGTTTCTCTTGAGATGTATTCGAAACATTCCCAGATAGGCATATTTGTCGTAACCCGCCGCTATAGTTATCTGATAACTTGTTTCCGCGTTGTCCAGATCATTCATGCTCAGATAGCAATCGCCTATTCTGGTCATGGCACTTGCCCGGTTCATTCCATATTTTTGTGCATTATTCCATGCATGAATGGCGGCTTCATACTTCCTCATTCCCCTGAAACAATCTGCTTTGCCGTTCCATGCGTGAGAATTCTTCGGGTTTTCGGCAAGCACTGCATCGTAAAGTTCAATGGCTTTCTCATAATTCCCTGTTTTTCTGTATATG
>PHBN01000408.1 GCA_002840635.1 Deltaproteobacteria bacterium HGW-Deltaproteobacteria-1 | reverse complement strand
TAATCGTCTGGCATTTCCCTTTCTATACTTACAGTGCTCCCGCCTTGTTAAAACAGTGGATGGATGTTGTTCTGGAATACGGATGGGCGCATGGCAGTACAGGCAACGCGCTGAAAGATAAAATCGCATTTGTAGTCCTGACTGCTGGAGGCACACGTGAATCTTACGCCGCCAATCAACATAATCAATTTACCCTGTGTGAATTTTTGAGGCCTTTTGAACAGGCCGCCAATTTATGCAAGATGATATACCTGCCGCCATTTGCCGTCCACGGCACTCACATGTTAACGGATCAGCAATTGGCCGCGTATGCAAACGCTTATCGCAGGCTGCTGCGAAAGCTTACAACCGCTGAGTATGATACCGCGTCCATTTCCCGCTTCGAATATCTCAACGACTGGCTCTCCAACAAAGGATGAAATAAAACATGACCAGCACGTTTTTATCTGATGTCCTGATTTACCTTGCTGCTGCCGTCATTTTTGTGCCTTTAGCCAAAAAGATGGGTATGGGTTCTGTCCTGGGTTATCTCATTGGCGGCATGATAATCGGCCCCTTCTTTTTAGGTTTTGTCGGTCAGGAGGGCAAGGACATTATGCACTTTGCCGAATTCGGAGTTGTGATGATGCTCTTTCTGATCGGCCTTGAACTGGAGCCAAAAACATTCTGGCGAATGCGCAGATTCGTTTTGGGAACGGGCATCATGCAAATGGGCATAACTACATTCTTATGTTTTGTCACCCTGCTGCTGGTGGGCCTGTCATGGCAGGCATCACTGGCCTGCGGACTTGCCCTTTCCATGTCTTCCACCGCCATTGTCATGCAGACACTGCGGGAGAAAGGTCTGATGAAAACAGAATCAGGAAAAACCTCCTTTGCCGTACTGCTGTTTCAGGATATTTCCGTCATTCCGATCCTGGCGCTGATCCCGCTTCTGGCTGTATCCGGCGCAAAGTCAGTTTCCCCCGGCCATACATCTTTTATGGAGGGATTGCCTGGATGGGCGCAGACAATAACATTACTGGTTGCCGTCAATACCGTTGTTGGGGTCGGGCATTTTGTCTTTGTGCCTTTCCTTCGTTTTATAGCCCGCATTCGTCTTCGGGAGCTTTTTACGGCATCGGCCCTGTTGATTGTGATTGCGACAGCTTATCTGATGATGCTGGTGGGTTTAAGTCCCGCGTTAGGGACCTTTTTGGCAGGTGTCGTTCTGGCCACAAGCGAGTTCCGTCATGAACTGGAAAGCGACATTGAACCATTCAAGGGGGTGCTGCTGGGCTTGTTTTTTATTGCCGTCGGTGCTTCCATCAACTTCAAATTGATTATGGAAAACCCTGTGAAAGTTGCAGCTCTGGTGGGCGGCATCATTACAATAAAATCTCTTGTCCTGTATGCAACGGGAAAGGTTTCCCGATTAAGTTTTGATCAGAATATGATTTTTACTTTGGGATTGGGGCAGGTCGGAGAATTCGCATTTGTCCTGTTTGCCTTTATCACCCAGCTCCAGATCATC
>PHBN01000407.1 GCA_002840635.1 Deltaproteobacteria bacterium HGW-Deltaproteobacteria-1 | reverse complement strand
TTTATCCTCTTTTCCTTAAAAAATCTACTCAAAATTTCCCCGCATTCCTGCCCCAATATTCCCTCTGTAACTTCCGGCTGATGATTCAGGCGGCTGTCGTTCAAAATCCGGTAGAGGGAAACCACGGCGCCGGCTTTCGGATCGCGGGCGCCGAAAATGACCCGCGGGAGTCTCGCCTGGAGAATCGCGCCTGCACACATCACGCAGGGCTCCAGCGTAACGTAAAGCTCGGCGCCGGCCAGGCGGTAGTTGCCGGTTTTCTCGCCGGCCTCTCGCAGGACCAGCATTTCCGCGTGCGCCGAGGGATCCTTGCGGGAAATAGGTGCGTTATGCGCCCGGGCCAGGATCCGGCCTTCCTGCACCAGAACCGCGCCAATGGGCACTTCGCCAGCCGCCATCGCTTTACCGGCCTCATCAAGCGCAATACGCATATACTCATGATCCGTCAGCATCCATCAATCTCTTTTCTTTTACCAATGTCGTCTTTTGGTTATCATATTGTTGATTTTGAGGCAAATGCCGTATATGATTACACTCAAGCGAGATAAGAATGGATTCAAAATCAATATTCATCTGGCCGGTCCTCATATCCATTGTTGGGCATGTTGCGCTGATTACAGCCAGCAGTATGATTGACTTGCGCGACAATGTAAAAACCGTCCAGTTATTTACAGTACAGATCGCACAATCCGAACCTGTTCCCCCACCCAAACAAGAGGAAAAGCCTGCGCCAAAAGAAACACCGAAACCGGCCCAGGAAGCAAAACCGATACCGCAGAGTACAAGGGAAGAGACCGTGCATATCGGCTCCTCCGATGTCAAATACGCGGCCTACCTGGCGGGGTTGAAAAGAAAGATTATGAACCTCTGGCAGTATCCGGCAGGGGCAATCGCAAACAGCGAAGAAGGAGAAGTGGTGATTAGAATATCCATTGACGCGGACGGCACGCTGGCCGAAACGATGGTTTTAACGACCTCAGGGTCAGTGCATCTGGATTACGGGACCCTGGGGGTTATTCAGGCGGCCGCACCGTTTCAGCCGCTACCTTCGCAATACGATCTTTCCCGCCTCCACATCATTGCTTCGTTCAATTACCGGCTGCATGATTAGAATTTTCTCATGCCCTGAACCGGGCAACCGTGTCGCTGAGCCGGCTGGCGGCGGCATTCAGCTGGTCCGTCACCGCTTTGAATTGAGAAAGTGATCCGGTCAGCTGCGCGGCGCTCAAATTCAGTTCCGCCATGGAATCACTGATCTGTTTGGAACCGAGCGACTGGAAATGCATTCCTTCGTTCACCTTGTCAAATTCCGGGCTCAGGTACGCCACCCTGGCAATCACCTGTGACAGCTGCATCGTGGCATCCTCCGCGGACTGCACACCATGAGTGACGCCTTCATTCAGGGACAGGAGATTGGTCTGGTCGGAAATTTTCGTAATCGTTGCAATAATCGTATCGATACTGCCGGCCTTCTCGCGAATCAGGGCAAGTTTATCGGAAATGCTGCCCGTTCCGTCTGACAGGGTATGCATGGCTCCCTGCAAATCAGCAAGGCTCGCCTGTCCTTCATTGGCCAGACTGGAGGCCTCTGAGGCAACTTTTTTAACGCCATCCATGGTCCTCGCCAGCTCCTGAGAAGTCGCTGAAATCTGCCGGGAGGCAGTGCCGACCTGTGCCACATTACCCTCGAGGCTTTTCATGGCTTCTTCCTGCCGGCTTGACGCCGATACGATAGTGGTCGCGGTTTCACGCAGGGTATCGACGGCTTCCCTTATTTTTATCGTTTGTTCGCGAATGTTCTGGGTCATATGATTAATGGATCGGCTCAAAACACCCACTTCATTCAAACTGCCGCGGGTATCGATTTGAACAAGGAGATTGCCTTCGGCTACGTCATTTGCCGCCGTGGTCAGTCTGTTCATGGGTGTGGTGATAAAGTGCCTCGTAAGGAGATAAACCAGCAGTGATACCGCAATGGCAACCAGAAGCATGCCG
>PHBN01000406.1 GCA_002840635.1 Deltaproteobacteria bacterium HGW-Deltaproteobacteria-1 | reverse complement strand
TTCTTGACTGGTCGTTGATCAGGGTCTGGTACGCTTTTTCGACAAGAGACAGAATCGCCCTCCTCTCTCCATCCGAAAAGAAGGAATAACTCACCAGAGAACCGGGCTGATACAACTGCAGCGCCGCGTTATAGGCATGCCGTATTTCATATGGAACCGCGTCCGGCTTAATGTCAAGCATTTCGTAATAGTTTAACTGGTCAAAATCCTTCCGCATGCTTACACTCCAGCTGTATTTTTTGCGTCGAAGATTTTATTTTTCCGTCACATGTAGCGGAGCGTCAGTTGTTTGCCCGCCGACTCAACGATCAGCTTTCCCAGCTCACGCAGATCCGAGGCTGTTTTTGTGTAAGGATATCGTTCCAGAAATGACACCTGCTGACAAATCGCATCATGAACATGTTCATCATAAGCCACATTCCCCAGGAACTCCATATTCAGTCCCAGGTGTTTCTCGATCATCCGGCTCATCTGCAGCCCGAGGGCGACATTGTCATGTTTGCGAATCTGATTGATAATGAGCTTGAAACGAAATGCACCGAATTCATTATTCAGCTGCATATATTTTTCCGGATTTGTCCGGGCAATCACCTTCATCAAACTTTCAGGCTTGTTAAAGGAACCGTCGCCAAATTGCCGGTCCGCCTCCAATTCCAGCTCCTTGAAATCAGTTACATTGAAGCAATAGCGGATCCGCCGGAAGTAAATGGCGCGGATCAGCCGGTAAACATTCTCAACGGATGTCGGTTCCGGTGTGGTGATAAAAATGCCGTTTTGCGAGATAAGGAAAAAATCAAGCGTATTGAACGACGTCCCGGCGCCCAAATCCAGCAGAATTCGATCGAAGTCCAGTTTCGCGATTGCGCGGAGTGTTCTGATTTTCTGTTCGTATGACAAATTGGCGATATCAAAATTATCATGAGCGCCGCTGATCAGAAAGAGGTTTGCAGAAGGCGTCTCCACGACCGTGTCTTCCAGAAGGGGAATTTTCCTGCGAATAAAGTCGGAAAACCCCTTTTGCGGATCAGGCATACCGACCAGGGTGTGCAGATTTGCCGCCCCCAGGTCAAGATCGATGATCAGAGTTCTCTTGCCCAGTTCCGCCGACAGCCGTCCCAACGAACTGGTAATGAAACTTTTGCCGGAACCGCCCTTTCCGCCGCCAATGGGCCAAACATGCGCCATAAGCCATCCGCCATTCGTCGATAGTTTTGTTTTGCGTTTTTATATACGATAAACCAATAATATTCAAGCCATAAGTGAAGCAGGCTTGCTGTCTTCCACTTGATAAACAGCCGTCATGCAAGTCCGCTTACCTCCGTCAGGTCTGCTGAAAATCGGATTCTTTGAACCGGATAAACATCCATGGTGACAACTTGCTTGACTTATCATCATATTGTCTTTAAAAAAACAAGCGATATCAAAAACCGTTCGGACGAATGAATGATCGATTGCGAACCGAAAATTAAAGTTGCCCTCCTGCAAAAATGTCCTGAATCCCGATTGAAACTGGAAGGTA
>PHBN01000075.1 GCA_002840635.1 Deltaproteobacteria bacterium HGW-Deltaproteobacteria-1 | reverse complement strand
ACCTCACCCTCGTTGGGCTTATAAATGCCGCTGATCATATTGAAGATCGTGGTCTTTCCGCTTCCGTTCGGTCCGATGATCGAGAATATTGTGTTTGGCTCGACTTCAAAACTGACATCATTGACTGCTCTGATGCCACCGAAAGCGATGCTGAGGTGTTCCACTTTAAAATGCGCCATAAGCCTTTTTACCCGTGACCGTTACGACCGGTTTTTTACAACGGGAAGCAGGGTGAAGACCCCGCCTCCCGTTTGTTTCATTTATTTCTTCTTCTTCCAGGTTGCCAACTCATTGGTTGTCCAGTCCTGAAGCGTGATATACGTGGAATTGGGACCGCACTTCTGAATCATAACGGCGTCCGATCCCTGATGTACGGCAGGGGTCCATGTGACCGGTGGACCAATCCCCTGAAATTTTTTCATCGAATTGAGCTGTTTTAATACAGCCTCTGTGCTGAGTTTGGGACCGGTCTTTTTGAGGGCTTCAATCAGAGGTTCGGCAAAGAGAATGCCCGCCATATAGAAGGTGCCCCAGCGTTCTTCCGGAGCATATTTTTTTGCGGCTTCACGGTATTTTTTCAAAAGCGGCGTGTCGGAATCGGGAGGCAGGGCAAACGCACCGGTAATGACGCCTTCCCACAAGCCGCCGGTAATTTTGTTCATCAGCACATAGTCGGACAGAGTATTTGAAGAAATCCACTGCGGCTTAAATCCAATAGTCGAGGCTGTTTTCAGCGCAATCGTGGCCGAGGTCGGATTGACCCACATGATGACCACGTCGGCTTCGGATTTTTTCAGGCGCAGCATCTGGGAAGAAAGATCTTTTTCACCCGGTTCTACGGAGCTTTCTTCCACAAGTTTCATATTGAGCTTGGCCATCCTGGCCTTGCACCCTTCCAGGCCGCTTTTGCCGTAAGCATCATTTTGATAAAAGAAGGCAATTTTTTTCGCTTTGAGTTTTTCCACGGCATATTTGGTCAAAATACTTGCTTCATCTTCATAGAGAGGATAAATCCCGAAAAGATAGGGCTGAACCGGGAAAACGTATTCATTAATGGCCGTCGCAGGGCCAACCCAGATAACTTTATTCTCGGCCAGATACCCTTTTACCGCCATGCCGGCCGCCGCGCTCACTCCGCCGACAAAGGCAAATATCCCCTCGCGCTCCACCAGTTCCTTGACCACAGCCTTGGTCTGCGCGGGGTTGTACTGATCATCGCGGATGAAGTATTTTATTTTGCGTCCATGAATACCGCCTTCATCGTTGACGATTTTGACAAGGATGTCCGTCCCCCGGGCAACCGATCCCCAGGGTGCGGCAGGCCCGGTCTGAGGCCCCCACTGGGCAATCCGGATTTCTTTGCTATCAAATCCCGGCTTTGCTGCGCAGGCCCAGCTTGAAATCATAAAAACTGTAGATACAATCATAACTGCGATAAGTACTTTTTTCATAGTCCCTCCTTCAGTTTGTTGATCGTTAAACGGTACCTGTTCCCTAAAACCCCTTTTTACTTTTTTTATCCCTTGTACCAGTTTCCCTTTTCCTTAAGAAAAGTGAAACTGTAATTAAAGACACTGTTCTCTCCCGAGTGCTTAAACGTTACATCCACTTCAACCTGGACGAACTTGTCTACGTCGGGATAGTCTTTCCTCATGTCGTTATCCCGCAGTCGATAGATATTCACGATCCGGTAAGTATTGATCTTCACGGGAGGATTGTTGATAATATCTTTCAGAAACTGATCGTAGGAATGAGTTTTCTTATAAACGGAGGACGGGGCCAAAAGTGCGTAAGCCTGCTTCAGATCACCTTCTTTTTCGGCCATTAAATAATTATTCGCAACCTTTTCAATAGAGCTCTTTTCCAACAGCATTTCAACTTTGTTACGGGGAACGTCCCAAATCAACAGACCGGCGATCATTATCGCCACAACGGCACCAGGCATAACCGAAAAAGTTTTCGATGATGCCCAGGATCAATCCGCCGATGACCACGCCGGGAATGCTGGTCAGTCCGCCCAGCACGGCCGCAGCGAAGGCGCGCATGAAGGGTTCCATCATAAAATTGGGATCGAGCACCGAGCGGGCCGCGAAAAACATGGCTGCCAGCGCGCCGATGAGCGAACTCATGCCCCAGGTGATCGAAAAGACACGTTCGACCTTGATGCCCATGATCTTGGCGGCGTTTTCATTTTGCTGCGTCGCCCGCATGGCAATTCCCAGCTTGGAATAGCGGAAAAACAGGAAAAGCAAGACCATGACAACGGTGGTCAGCACGAAGACACCTATCGTCCATTCGTTTAGTGCGAACCCGGGGAAAATCTCGATCGTATCATGGACGGAAAGGAGAAATGGAAAATCCTTTTGTTCGGCGCCCCATTTCCACCCGGCCAGTCCCATGAGCAGCATTTCCGCGCCCAGTGTCAGAATGAGCAGACCCAAAACAGTCGGTTCCTTGGCCGGGCGTAAAAAGCAGAATTCGATGGCCATGCCCAGCCCAATAGCAAAAATAAGCGTAGCGGGAAAAGCAATATAGAAAGGCCATCCATATACAGTCATGATCTGGTAGGCGACAAATGTAGACATCATGCCCATTTCATCAGATGTTTTGTAGATAATGGCAACGGCGACACCGAACAGGCCGTAACAGGCCCCGATGGCCAGACCTTCAATCAGCAGCATTTCAAACATGCAAAGACTCCATTTTGGCTTTTAAAATGGCCAGGACTTCCAATATTTCTTGATTCGGATCCAGATGCCGAACATTCCCAGCGGCTCAAAAATCACAATGGCAATCATGATGAGCCCCAGGGCAATACCGCCGAAGTTGGCCAGTCCGATGACGGTAAACCACTGCTTGGATATGGCCACCAAAAGCCCGCCAAGATAAGGCAGGTTTTCCACGTTTTTCAAAAGATCGTACTGAAGGTAGGTGATCAGGACAGCTCCCATGATCGCGCCAAGAACAGACCCCAAGCCACCGACAACCACCATCACCAGAAAAATGATGGAAAGAATCAAATTAAAGGAGAAGGGGTCGAAAAAGCTGACAACAAATCCATAAAGACCACCGGCAATTCCGGCATAAAAAGCACTTACGGCAAAAGACATTGTTTTGAAGATTGTCAGATTTACACCCATGACTTCGGCGGCGATATCGTCGTCGCGAATGGACATGAACGCTCTTCCCACGCGTGTTTTCATGAGATTGCGCGCTCCGATAACGAGCAAGACCGTCATAATCAAAATGAGATAGTAGATTTGAACATCCCCTTTAATGACAAAACTCAAGGAGGAATTCGGAATTCCCAAATCCAGGGGCGGAGCCGTAATTCCCATTCTGCCTCCGAAGATCTCCCAGCGGCCGATGATGTGCATGATGGTGAGGCCGAAGCCCAGAGTAGCGATGGCAAGATAGGGCCCTTCAAGGCGCAGCGCGGGAAGGCCGATAATAAATCCCAGAAAAGCCGCGATCAGCGCGGCAATGATAATGGCGGCCGGAAAGGGAAAATGCAGGTGCATCATAATCAGGGAAGTGCCATACGCGCCCACGGCGAAAAACCCGGCATGCCCCAGGGAAATCTGGCCTGTGTAACCCACAAGGACATTGAGACCAACGGCCAGAATAACGTTAACCAGAATGATGTTGACCAGGTAAATAAGACGATGGTCCATACGAGAACCGTACCGCTTTTGAAAAGCTCGATGTCTTCATAGTAATCGCGCTTCATGTCCATAGGATCACCACGCTACTACTGATGTGCAGGGGGGTCGTTACATCTGCTTCTACTTTTGCGTTAACTGAAAGATACTTTATAGAAACACCGAAAGTGTGTCAAGATAATTTGAGATAATTTGATGTGCCGTATAGGACGTGCTTCCCAAACACGCCGAATATGTTTACAGGAATATCATAAAGTGAGCAAATAGTGCGTGTTCCCCGAACACGCCGTTGCTTTGGGGATTGATCGGGCTGTTCGGGGAACAGCCCTTACATTTTATGTGCCTTCAACGATTTTAATTTCGTCTTCGGTCAGGCCATAGAGTTCATAAACCAGCTTGTCGATCTGCCGGTCAGCTTTGTTAAAAACTAACACAATTGAACAGAAAGTATATATTCAATAACATAAACCAATGCCACACAGCAGAGTCTGGCACAAATTGCCCATCGGTTATCTTTAAAAAAGAAGCCAATGGTAAAAGCAACAAGCATTGAAATTGTTCCTGTGGCGGCAAAAATCATATAGTTTTTGGCAGATTGATAATTACAACCAAGGCTGGTTCCTTTACCGAAAAGTCGATAATACCCTTCTTGATTTTTTATAAAATCGATAAAATCCCAGGCTAAAACCAAAGCCAGAATGCCCGTGAGTATTGCAATAGCAATATTTATATATCGAAATATGATCTTTGATTTATTTGTATTCAACAATCAACTCCATGTCTTTTCCGTATTCTAAAAAAAACGAAATAAATTCCGAAATGGATGAAGTCATGTCAATGCAACCTGCTGATCCTGCCGCCCACCCTCCGTGTATGGAAAAACCTTTCCTGTTAAAAGCATTGGTTCCAGCGCAAGGATGCAACCAGACACGATGAGCACCCCACGCTATTACACTTCCCGGCCATTTTCCTCGTTTAAATCCTACCACACTCGACATTCCGACTACAGCATCTTCAAGAGATATTTTCTGATACTCAGACTGTTTAGCAAGCCAGCGTCCTTCCGGTAACGGCCCATAATCACCCTTGTTTTGGTGCTCTTTGGTCTGATATCCCGGACGTCCGGACACAGCAGACCAACATTTTCTTTCCGATCCGCAATGATTGATCCAGCACAGCTTTTTCCCATCGAAACGCAGTGACTGAAGAAACTGGAGATTACGTTTTCTAACAAGAACTGCGCTGCCAGTGCTCAGCATGTGTTTGACAGCTTTAATAACTTGATCATTGGACATGAGATTTATGTGATTTTGGTACGTGCTACCTAAAACAGACCTCAGCCTCATCATATTAATAGAATAACTATGGCAGGACGGTAAAACATGGTCTGGGTATGCTTCATGTTCGATACATAAATAGGTTGGAATATTGGGCCATTTGTAAATACAATAGGTTCTTCCTTGTACCTCGATTTGCACCTCATGTCCGAACATAAGATTAATCTCCGCCCAATATTATTATGGTTTAATGACAATAACCGTTCCAACAGAAACGTTGTTCCATATTTCTTCAATTTCTTTGTTGGTTACAGCAATGCAGCCTTGTGTCCAGTCCTTCAGATGATGAAATGGGGCAAGAAAACCAAAACCGTTCGGCAGTCCGTGAATCATAATATCGCCACCAGGAGACACACCAGCCATTTGAGCCTGCTTTATTTCCTCAGCCGAAGGGTAGGAAATATGTAAGGAAAGGTGATAGGCGCTTTTTGCATTTCTTCTATCAATATAATAAGTGCCTTCCGGCGTTTTCCCATCGCCCTCCCGGGTTTTGTGACCCACAGGATTTTTGCCCAAAGATACTTTGTAGGTTTTTATTGTTTTCCCGTTCGAGAGCAGATGGAGTTGTCGTTTGGATTTTTCTAAAACTATTTTATCAACGGATAATCCGGACATTTCTTGTTCCTTCGTGGCCGCGCCACATGCGGTAAGGATAAAGAGACACATCAAGAATGAAAAGAAGCTTTTCATTTCCTGTCCTGTTAATAAAGTGGTGATTAATTGATTGTGAGATTGATAGAACACATAGCATAGGTTCTATTTTGGGAAAAGAAAAATATTGCAATTACCTCGTTTTTTCCACGATGGCGATTTCTTCGGGGATCAGGTCATAGAGTTCGTAAACCAGCTTGTCAATCTGTTTGCCGGTCACATAGATTGGTTGCCAAAGGCAGCATCTACATCCTAAATCAACCAAGCACAGCCACTAGTTCTGCAATTACCCTCACATCACATGATTGTTCCTCTGTAAATGTGAGTGGTTCATATCCTGGTATGGTGGTCTCGGGTAGTAGAATAATAGAAGTGTGCCGCCACGTTCCATCTGATAGATGCCTTTTCTTACTTTCGTATTTTTTAATGGTGAATTGTCCCCCATTGTCAACATCATCAATATCTCTATGTTGTGCAAGCACGATCTTGCCTTGCCGAGTACCTGCGGGATTTAGCCTAAAGAGACACCATGCGCCGTTCGGGATACGGCGATTCATCGACTCACCAACAACTTGCGCTACAAAAAGACCTCGCTGATGGCGAAAGACATCGGGAAGTTGAACCCACTCATTATCGTGAATAGTTTGTTCGCTCAATCCACCATGTATATCCGTAACCTGTTGTTCATCGCTAAACTTTCCAGCCGCTACCTTAAGATCATAGAGAGGAACACAATTTTCAAAAGGTCTAACCTCTTCGAGCGACAACCGCCTGAAAGGTAGAATAACAGATGAATGAGTTTCTTCAGTTAAAGACTTAGCAATGGTGATTTCTAAACCGGTAGCCGGAGTCTCCATGTATTTCTCAAAATGTTGTTGAGTTTCTTTATCTGTAAAATAGACGTAGCAACCTTTTTGTCCACGGGTCATAAGCGTACGGTAAGTATTCTTAATGATGGCATCGAGACGCGCCATTGTAGCGCCTGGTTTTTCTCGAAAAAGAGATTTCCAGCCATGGATTGATTTATCCGTACTAGCTCGTTCTTGGGGTTGAGTAATGATTTCCCCATTACGCACTATCAAATCATTGCCAACAATTACGCCAACATAGTCTAATTCTAATCCTTGACAAGTATGTATACAGCCAACTTCACTGACTGAATCAGGCTTGATAATCCAAGCTTGTCCGTCGGTGTCGAGATTCCAAGTTGCCTTGTAATCACCAATAACAATATCCTTGAGGTGGGGATTGCGCTTGCTTATCCATTTCCAGCAATAACCCGCAACCAATCGAGCTTTATTCTTTTCCTTGTTTTTCTCACGGATAATATTGTGCAGTTCTACCGGACTATCAACAATACGGAAATCATATTCATTAGCTTTAAGTATTTCGTTTGCTGTTTTTCGAATCTGTAGTGTATTATCAAGCCAGGAAAGGTATCCTGTAGAACCATTACATCGAAACTGTGAATCAAGTTTGAGTTCGGTAACATCGACTTTTAAATGTTTTGCCCAACGTCTGATTTCTTCCTTATCACCAATATCTTTGAGGGTCACTTTTTGATCTTCATCTATAAAAAATACACTGAACTTACTGGCGTTGATTATCTCTTTAATCTGATTTTCACCAAGATGATTAAATATACCCCCTTTTGCGTTGAGTCTGTGTGCTTCATCAACAATCAAACAATCAAAACTGTTTGCTGATATTGAATGATAGGAACCCGAGCCACTGAACATATTGGAAATATTGGTTCTCGTGAACGCTCCGGTAAGCATGGCCTCGTATACTAAACGGGGTGCAGAGTTGCGCGTAACATATTGCGCAACAAGTTCACGATTTGTTAGTTCAACAAGCAGATTAATTGCCACAACTGACTTTCCAGTGCCCGGACCGCCCTCAACGATTAATACATTTTTCTTTTTTGCGGTAGATTCCTCGGCGTATTTGATGGCCATTTCATAAGCAACTTTCTGGTCATCAATCATCACGAACTCTTCATTGCCCTGAAGCATTGACAAAAGCTGATCAGCAAGGTTCTTTGATGGTTTTATCTTGCCGTGATCAATACGGTACATTATTTGCTTTTTGTCGCCATATTTGACATTAGTTTTTATGAACTCGCGTAGCTTTAGAGCATCTGCTTTAAGAAAAAGAGGTGCTTTTTGAATGTATTCGCCGTAAAATTTATTGGTAATAATTCCGTCCTGTTTATAATTATGAAGATATACACAAGGGTAAAGCTGGATTCTTTCTTCTTGCACGGTCTGGTTGAAATCCTCCAAAAGACGTTTGTATGACCATGCTTGATATGAGGGGTGTGGTCTTTCTATTTCTCCGTGTTGAAATCGTGTTCTAACTATTGCATCTTTTGCCGTCAAGGCTGCATGTTGCCACTGCTTGAGCTCAATAAGTATTGCTGATTCTCTATCTTGGTCATCTGTGCCCGTTAATATGAAGTCGATTCGGTTTGACGTTTGCGGAATATGATACTCGATCGCGACACCTGCATCACTCGGGATATCATCGTCTGTTAAAACGCGATCCATGTATTGCAGTGAGTTGATCCAAGAATTTATTTCTGCTTTCCCTGTCTTCCTACCTGTAACAGCCTTGTATTTATCGTAAATAATATTACCGATATCATTTGTCATGACGTCATCTTGAAATTTTGCTTTCGTAGCAGAATAAACAATCACCAGATTAGCTCCGATTGAAATAGGCTATGGAAGCCCTGTACCACTATCATATGTTTTAAATTACAAAGTTTTTCTATAGCTCCGTATATTTTTTTGCAGAACCACGTGCTTTTTCAACAGGATATTTCTGGCGATTAATTTCCAACTTCTTGTATGCCGCATCAAGCGGGTCAATTCCGAGCTTATCAGCAAAACACGTCAAATAAATCAGCACGTCACCGATCTCCTCCCGGATTTGCTGTAACTTTTCTGGAGACGGTTTTGCACTTTCAACCTCAGTCATCCACTGGAAATGCTCCTGCAATTCTGCGGTTTCTACAGTAAGCGCCATTGCCAAATTCTTAGGTGAGTGAAATTGTTCCCAATCCCGTTCAATAGCAAATTCCCGCAAAAGCTCTGCGAGATGATCCAAGTCTCGTCTCTTCATTAATTTAACACCACCTTCTGGTTTTCTAAAGCCATCTCTTAGCCCTCAGCAAAAGCCAGCATCTCGCGCCAGCTTTCAATCTCCGCCAGAAACGCACTGTCCACCTCAGCTGTGCCCCGCTTGGCTTTGTTGGATTCGGCATATTTGTCAAACGAACCCTTGAGGATGGCGTCTATGGAAAAGACGGATGCGATTTCGTCCCATTTTTCGGCATATTGTTTATAGGTGTAGTATTTGATGCGGGCTTTGTCAGACTTGTCGGTCTGATCCGGCTTAATGCGGCAGTCGTAAACGGCAAACTCGTCAAAGTCGGTGACGATGGAAAGCGGCAGCTTGGCGGACCAGGCGTAGCGCCGAAGCTGAAAGGCAGGGGCCGGAGCATCTTTGATATTGATGGACGGTTGTTTGGCTTCGACGAAAAACTTGCGTTGCCCGCCGATGCGGAAGGAATAATCAGGTGCTTTGGTGATGCCGCCAACTTTTACGGCGTCTTCGTGGATGACGTCCTTATAGGTTTCGGCGTTGCCGGATATATTATTGATGTCCCAGCCGAGGCCTTCAAAGAAGGGATCTATAAATTCCCGGCGCACCTGGGTTTCGTTATAAGAACCGGATTTGTAGGCTTCCTTGTTTCGCTCAAAGCGATCAATCAAGTCCAGAATGATTTGCGGTGCAGACATCCTGTCGAAATTCCCTTTTATGACATCTGTTACATCAACTTTACATCACTGGTCGCCCGGGTCACTACAAAACATCGTTCGATATTGGATCGTGCGTCCACCGGAACCACAAAAAAACCAGGCCGGTCCGGCTGGTAGCCCATGGTGGTGCCAACGATCACTTCACCGTCTTTGAAAAGCACTCTGATCTTACGGCCGACAACAGGTTTGCCTGCTTCGAAGTCTTTCCTGTCCTCATAATCCGGATTGCCGCCAAAATCTTTTACAAAAAAAACAGCCTTTAACTCATTGATTCGCACGTCCAGCGCTATCCTCCTTCATGGCAGATGCTATCAAAATAATGATGTGACGCTGTCACTTAATCTGATCTCTTTCCCGATATTGTGTCTATTCTTACACCAATCACGCAAACTTTGTCCAGACAATCGTCGTCATAAGAGAAAACAGCATTGCCGGCATATTTCTTCATCAGGATATCCAGCGCCTGTTTCTTTTCTGCCGTGTGTTCAATAAAATCAGCCTGACCGAAGCCGATTATACTTCTGTATTTCATGCCCCACGAACAGGCCGATTCGCCTCGGACCAGTTCACCGGGCATATCTACCTCAAAACACACGGTATGGTTTTTGCGCAGCATGTCAATTTTTCTGCCCGAGGTTGCACAGTGAAAAAAAAGGCAGCCGGCGCTCACGGCAAAATTAACGGGAACAATATAGGGAACGTCCCCTTCAGCCATAGCAATCCGGCAAACCTGAGCGGCCTGCAAGATATCATCTATTTCTTTGGGGTCTTTGATTTCTTTGTCTGAACGTCGCATTTTGTCTTGCTTTCCAATACCGGCCAGCCCTGAAGAACTCTTGGCATGTTTAAGAAAGATATGATAAAAAGCATCACTTTTTAATAATCGGCTTCTACGTCCTTGTCTATACCGTTTTTATACGAACAACACTAAAAAGTCGATGACTTTATCATGCATATATGAGAGAAAAAAGCATGGACAGCAAAACAAATCAGGCCATAGGCGTCTTTGATTCCGGCATCGGGGGATTGACCGTTGTGCGCGCGCTCATGGAGCGCCTCCCTTTTGAAAACATTATTTACTTCGGCGATACCGCCCGTGTGCCCTACGGCGTCAAATCGGTGGAAACCATTAACCGATATGCTATGCAGATTACGGAATTTCTGCTGAAGAAAGACGTCAAGCTTCTGATTGTCGCCTGCAACACGATGGCGGCGGTAGCCTATCGCGCCATCCGGGATTTGTCACCTGTGCCGGTGCTTGAGGTCATTGAAGCCAGCGCAAAGCTCGCGGTATCCGAAACGCGCAGCAAGGCCATCGGCGTGATTGGCACACCTGCCACGATCAATTCAAATGCATACGCGCGTGCCATACACCAGCTGGATCGAGACGCGAAGGTATTTTCTCAGGCCTGCCCGCTGTTTGTGCCGCTGGTGGAAGAAGGCTGGCTGGATCATGAGGCCACAAAACTTGTCGCTGAAGAATACTTAAAGCCGGTTATGGCCGAACAGATCGACACGCTGGTTCTAGGCTGCACGCATTATCCGCTCCTTAAACCGCTTTTTCAGGATATCGTCGGCGCGAATGTGAGGCTTATTGATTCGGCCGAGGCAATGGCGGAAATCGCCGCCGACTTGATTCACCGCGAAAATCTTGGCAACACCAGCCGTCAGTCACCCGATTACCTGTTTTACGTAAGCGATGTGCCGTACCGTTTTCAGACGATCGGCGAACGTTTTCTTGGACGAACACTCACCCGTGTTGAGATGGTCAGACTGTAACATGCATGGCACGAGGAAGTTGCAGCTTCCTGTGCCGGACGAAGCAACAATCACCATATTTTTTTCCTCTGGAGTTGAAAAAATGAAGATCCTGCTTGCCGGTTACAATATTGACAGCGATTTAATTCGCGAGCTTAAAGAAAAGAGCGCTTTGAAGCAGGATATTACACCGGAAACCATATCCGCCGCCTACGCCCGAATCAGCCGCAGCCCAAAATCTGTCGCCGCAACATCGTTTTTGAGATGGGTCACAGCTCTGTTGCCGAGCATGCCGTATTCAACATCGACGTCATCGGTGTCTCCCGCCTGCTTACGGAAGAAATCGAAAAATTCCGTCTTTGCTCCTATACGGAAAAATCGCAGCGCTATGTCCTGTTTGACAAAGACTTTGTCGTGCCGGAAGAAATTACCGAGGCGGGTCTGAAGGATTTGTTTATCGCAACCGTCGGGATGCAAAATGATTTCTATCATCACCTCTATGATCAACTACGGCCTTACGTATTCGAGCAAAACAGGGCGCTGGCCGAAAATCTCGCCAACAAGTCCATGCTGGAGGGCTGGGCCAAGGAAGATGCCCGCTACGCCATCGCGCTGGCAACGGAAACACAGCTGGGCATGACGATCAACACCCGCAATCTGGAGCTGATGCTGCGGAGGCTTTCGGCGCTGCCGCTGGCCGAGGCGCACCTCTGCAGCGAAAAGCTTTATTCAGCCACCAAGGACATCGCACCGTCACTCATCCGTTATACACAGGCAACAGACTATGACCGCGTTACCCGGCGAAATCTTCGCGAGGTTTGCACGCCATACGTTGCGGGAAAAGAGAATCCGTCATCGGAAGCGGTTCGTCTGGTTTGGGCCACGCCGGAAGCCGACACGCAGGCCGCGGCCGCGCTGCTTTTCGCGTCGTCGGGCATGAGCTATGATGCTTGCCTTCAGGAGGCCGGACAAATGAAACCGGCAGATGCAAAAGCCCTGTTCAAAACCGTCTTTAAAAATATCCAGTCCTATGACGCGGTGCTGCGGGAACTTGAAAATGTAGACATGCTCTTCGAGCTGATGATGAGCGCCAGCTGCTTCGCGCAGCTCAAGCGTCACCGCATGGCCACCATCATCAGCCAGGATTACAACACGAATCTGGGCGTCACCGTGCCGCCCGCTGTGCGCGCAATCGGCAAGCAAAAAGAATTTATGGCGATGATCAAAAAGACCAACAGTGTCTATGAGATCATCAGACACAAGTGCCCTGCTGCCGCTCCCTATGTGCTGACCAACGCACACCGCAGGCGTGTACTGATGAAGCTGAACGCGCGGGAACTCTATCATCTGGCACGTCTGCGCGTAGATCAACATGCCCAGTGGGACATTCGTGATTTGTCGGAAAAAATGCTGAAACAGGCCCGCAGAATCATGCCTCTGACCCTGATGATGGCCTGCGGCAAAGACGGTTTTGCCGCCCGGCATAAAAAAATATTCCCGGGGGCTTAATTCACATTCATTCAACGTGACCAAATGACAAACAAAAGAAAACTTCCGATTGTTCTTCTGGCCACCACCATCAGTTCGTTTACCACGCCCTTCATGGGTTCATCCGTTAATGTCGCCTTGCCGATGATTGCCAGCGACTTTTCCATGAATGCATTAGCCATAAGCTGGGTGGCTTCATCCTTTCTTCTGGCTGCAGCCATCACCCTGGTGCCGCTGGGACGCCTGGCTGATATTTACGGTCGTAAAATATTTTTTCTTTCCGGCTCCCTGATCTTTGCCCTGTCGTCTCTTTTATGTATATGGTCGGGAACGGAAACATTCTTTATCGCCATGCGCGTTGTTCAGGGGATCGGCGGTGCGATGATT
>PHBN01000074.1:6383-10388 GCA_002840635.1 Deltaproteobacteria bacterium HGW-Deltaproteobacteria-1 | reverse complement strand
AGAAAGCCTGAAACAAACAACACCGGGTGCCCACTTTTTTAAAAGGTTCAAAATAGTGATCAACACGGCATAGGCGGGGGTTTTTTTATTTACCCTCCTTAAACAACTCAACTTTTCCCCCTTTCCCCATCGATCAACCTTGAAAAATAATCAAGAAGGCCATGAATCCTTCGGCAAAGCTGTCCATCAGCGATTGCCGGAAGGTTTAAATATAGTCCTGTTGAGATTTCCTGTCTTCTGAGGCGGTTACGGCCATTTCATTGATAAGGTCATTTTCGACGGGATAAAAGAGGAGGTACAATTATGTTAGACGGCGGTTTATTTGTCCTGTTTATAATAGTGGCAGTGTTGGTTGGTGCGGTTGCCGGTTATGTTCTGAAACAATTATTTACTGCAAAGAAGATCAAGGCATCGGAAAGTTTGGCGGCGCGCATTGTTGAGGAGTCCAAAAAAGAAGCCGAAACCCTTAAAAAAGAAGCGATTCTGCAGGCTAAAGAAAATCTGCTGAAAATGAAGGCGGATTTTGATCAGGAAACGAAAGAAGTTAAGAACGATCTGGAAGGGCTGGAGCGGCGAATCCGGGCCAAGGAAGAAAATCTGGATAAGCGGATCGACACGCTGTCTCAGAAAGAATCAAATATCGAAGGTCGCGACAAAAATTTAAGTCAGAAGGAACGTGCCCTGGAGGAAAAACACCGGCGGCTGGATGCCATGGTGGAAGAACAAAAAGAGAAACTGGAAAAAATTGCCGGCATTACTCCTGAAGAAGCAAAAAATATTCTGATTCAGTCCATGGAATCCGACGCCAAGCGCGACGCTGCAGCGCTGGTTCGTAAAGTGGAAGAAGAAGCAAAACTGACGGCGGACCGTAAATCGCGTGAAATTATTGCTTACGCTATTCAGCGATACGCCGGGGATTATGTGGCGGAACATACCGTATCCGTTGTCAATTTGCCCAGTGAAGAAATGAAGGGCCGCATTATCGGGCGTGAAGGCCGCAATATCCGTGCGATAGAAGCCGCTACCGGCATCGATTTGATTGTTGACGATACACCGGAGGCGGTTGTTCTGTCCAGCTTCGACCCGGTCCGGCGTGAAGTGGCCCGCATCTCACTGGAGAGGCTCATTCAGGATTGACGTGGCTTATCTGACCGGGCTGATGGCGGCGGAACTCAAAATGAATATCAAGGAAGCCAAACGGGCGGGACTTCTGCATGATATCGGCAAGGCGGTCGACCATAAAATTGAAGGGACGCACGCGGCGATAGGTGCCGACTTTGCCAAACGTTTCGGCGAAAGTCCGCGCATTGTTCAGGCGATTGCCACTCACCACGATGACGGTCGCAACAACACACTTCTGGGTGTGCTGGTTCAGGCGGCAGATACTCTGTCGGCGGCCCGTCCCGGAGCGCGCCGTGAAATGCTGGAAACGTATGTTCAGCGTTTGGAAGAGCTCGAAAAGATCGCTCATTCCTTCAACGGTGTTGACAAGTGCTTTGCAATTCAGGCAGGACGGGAAATCCGGATCATGGTGGAAAATGAAAAGATTTCCGATAATGATACCGTGATGCTGTGCAATGACATTATCAAGAAAATTGAAAACGAACTGACCTATCCGGGACAGATCAAGGTGACGGTTATCCGGGAGACCCGCGTGTCCAATTTTGCCAAATAGATGCGGGAAGAAATCTTGAAAGAGTTATGAAAATACTGTTTATCGGGGATATTATCGGCAAGCCAGGACGCAGGGCGGTAAAGGAACTTCTCCCGTCGCTGGTTGCCGGGCATAATGTTGACATGGTGATTGCCAATTGTGAAAATGCAGCGTCCGGTTTTGGCATTACACGGGAAATTGTCGAAGAACTGTATGAAGCGCATATCGATATTCTGACGTCCGGTAATCATGTATGGGATAAAAAAGAAGTCATGGAATTCATCGATGATTATGAATCACTGGTCCGGCCCGCCAATTATCCGGGCATCGTGCCGGGAAAAGGTTCCGTATTAATGCCAACCGCCGCAGGCGACTATGTCGGAGTGCTCAATCTTGCAGGCAGGATCTTCATGACGCCGATTGATTGCCCTTTTGTCACGGCTAAAAAGGAAATCGCCCGTCTTAAAACCAGGACCAATGTCATCATCGTCGATATCCACGCAGAGGCGACATCGGAAAAGAAAGCACTCGGGTGGTATCTGGATGGCGAAGTTTCCGCGGTTTTAGGAACGCATACGCATGTGCAGACCGCAGACGATGAAGTTCTGCCGGGTGGCACAGCCTATATCAGCGATGTCGGAATGACCGGACCCTTCGATTCTGTCATCGGCATTAAAAAGGACACCGTTATCGAAAGGTTCTTAACTCAGATCCCCAACAGGTTTGATGTGGCAAAAAATGATGTCCGCCTGCAGGGGGTCGTTATGGATATTGACGCGCAAAGCGGCAGAGCCAATACCATCGAGAGGATCAGCGTCAAGCTTAATCAATAGCGGAGGCACGAGATGAAAAGCGCCTATGAAATATTAAAAGAGCGGGGTTTTGTCGAGCAGGTTACCCATGCAGCAAAACGGCAACCGTCCCATTGCCCTTGTCGGCGGCGGCACGGGACTGATCGGTGATCCCAGCGGCAAGACGGAAATGCGCCAGGTGCTCACCCTGGAGCAGATTGATTATAATGCGAAGTGCCTGGGCAGGCAGCTCGCCCAATATCTTGATTTTTCCGAAGGCCGTGCACTGCTTCTAAATAATGCCGACTGGCTCACCAAAATCAATTACATTGAATTTCTGCGCGATATCGGACGGCATTTCAGCGTCAACCGGATGCTGGCTGCTGAAAGCTATAAAATTAGGCTGGAGAAAGGGTTGAATTTTATCGAGTTCAACTACATGATCCTGCAGGGCTACGACTTTCTGTATCTCTTCCAGCATTATGGCTGCGCGCTGCAGATGGGTGGAAACGATCAGTGGGGCAATATGCTGGCCGGTACCGAACTCATCCGCAAAGTCGAAGCAAAGGATGCGCAGGCCGTAACTTTCCCCCTTATTACGACATCTCTGGGGCACAAGATGGGCAAAACGGAAAAGGGCACCATCTGGCTTGACGGAAGCCTGACCGCGCCGTACGAATATTACCAGTACTGGATCAACTGTGATGATGCCGATGTTGAGCGGTTTTTGAAGCTCTTTACCTATTTGCCCCTGGAACAGATCGCCGTAGTCAAAACGCTGGCCGATGCAAGGCTCAACATGGCCAAAACAGTGCTGGCCTATGAAGCGACCAAAGTCACGCATGGCACGGATGCAGCCAGGGCAGCCTGGCGCGCGTCGATGGAGGCCTTCCACGCTCGTCCTGTTGATGCCGATCTTTTCCCGTCAAGCGACATCCCGCGCGAAGCGCCTCAGTCTGATACCTCTGCTATCCCTCGTTATGCGGTCTCACAAAAAGATCTGGATGCAGGTTTCTTGATATCGTCTTTATGTGCCAAAGCAGGGCTCACGCAGTCCATGTCGGAAACCAAACGTCTGATTGAACAGGGCGGCATTTACGTCAACGAGCGCCAGGTGAAAACAATCGACGAAAAACTGTCGATCGATGATTTTGCCGGCGGCAGCGAACTGCGTGTCCGTAAGGGAAAGAAAAAGTATCTGATCGTTGAAATTAAAGGCTAAAGGGTCAAGGTTCAAGGTGCAATATTGAAAGAAAAGCCCGGCGGGTTAACCCGTCAGGGCTTTTCATCTTTTTAAAGAAAATAAGCGAAACCTTCGCTTAGTCCTATAACCTTTTGCCTTGAACCTTGAGCCTTTATTCTCCGGTAAGAAACGGCAGCGGTTTGTCCAGTCGGTAAACCAGCGCCTGGCAGGTGGCCAGAAGTTTTCCCGAGTCTTCCGTGGCGCGGATGTCGTATGTGGCAGTTCTTCTGGTTTTATTGATTTCCTTGGCTTCAGCTGTTAGCAAAGCGCCTTTTGCCGGCGAAGCCAGATAATTGATGTTCATATTGAGAGCCACG
>PHBN01000074.1:0-6307 GCA_002840635.1 Deltaproteobacteria bacterium HGW-Deltaproteobacteria-1 | reverse complement strand
GTTTTACTTTTTCGTCCATGGGCGTTTCCAGACAGATGTAGAATTATAAAAATCTATACATGAAGTCTGCGCTTTATGTCAAAATAAAGATAGGATCACGCAAACATGCAAATTAAAAAGTGCCCGGTTCAAGGCAAGCCGGGCACTTTTAAAATAAATAAACGACGCTTCAGAGGTATGCTAAATCACTCTGACAGCCACGATGCCACTGATCGACTCGATTTTCTTGATCAGGTCATTCTTGATGTCGCCTTCCAGATCAATGATATTATAGGCTAGGTTCCCTTTGCTCTTGTTGATCATGTCGGCGATGTTGAGATTATTGTCCGCCAGCATGCGCGTGATCTTCTCGATCATTCCGGGCTCGTTCTTGTTCGAAATTGTAAGCCTGGCCTTGTCCGACCGTTCCAGCGAACATTCCGGGAAATTGACAGAATTCTTGATATTCCCGTTCTCCAGGAAGTCGATCAGCTGCATGGAAGCCATGATGGCGCAGTTTTCCTCCGATTCTTCGGTGGAAGCGCCCAGATGCGGAATGGCGATGACCTTGTCCGTCTTGATGACCTCTTCGTCAGGGAAGTCAGTTACGTAGCAGCTCACGATGCCGTCGGCGATAGCTTTCTTCAGGGAAGGGGTATCCACGAGCCCGCCTCTGGCGAAGTTCAGGAGCACCGCGCCCTTCTTCATGACTGCAAATTTATCGGCATTAATGAATCCCTTGGTGTCTTTGTTCTGAGGGACATGCAGCGAGATGAAATCGCACTCGGACAGGAGTTTGTCCAGGCTTGGCGCCTTCTTGGTATTGCGGGACAGCCTCCAGGCCGCCTCGATGGATAGGAACGGATCGTATCCCCAGACTGTCATGCCGAGGCCCTCGGCGGCATTGGCCAACATGGTGCCGATGGCTCCCAGACCCACCACCCCGAGCTTCTTGCCCTGGATCTCGGTGCCGACAAACTTTGCCTTTCCTTTCTCGATCAGATCGGGCACCTTGTCTCCTTCGCCGATCAGCCCTTTGGTCCAGATGATGCCGTCTGCAACGTTGCGTGCTGCCAGTATCATGCCCAGAATGACCAGTTCCTTCACGCCGTTTGCATTGGCTCCCGGTGTATTAAAAACAACGATGCCTTTCTCTGAACACTTGTCAATGGGAATATTGTTGACACCGGCGCCTGCGCGGGCAATGGCTTTCAGTGACGACGGCAAGGGCATATCTTTCATTTCCTTGCTTCTTACCAGGATGCCGTCGGGATCGGGAATATCCGTGCGATATTCATACTTCTCCGAAAAAAGGCTGAGCCCTTTTTTCGAAATTTTATTTAGCAGATCAATCCGATACATAAATACCTCCTATACCTTTCCATACCATTTTTATTATAGAGTACTCCGATAACGCAGAATACCTATTTTGTCGCTATTGTCCAAAACAAATTGTCCTTATGGTATTCTTTGATAAGAACTTCCGTTTTGTGCGGCGAAGTATAGAATGGGCGTATTTTCGTGTCAAGGAAATCTTGGCTACAAAATGCGTGTGTTCGGAATCTTAAATAAAGAGGCGTATACGCAGTTGATCCCGATTTGAACGTGATCGGTAGGTACCTCAAGAATGTGAAATGGAATAAGAAAAAGGTTCCTTTTGAGGAACCCTTGATTTTCTTGGTGGTGCTGGTAGTCTACTGCGAACCAGTCTCTACACTTTTTTTCACAAAATCTCGTGCAAAACGAGAAATAAACGAGATAATCCATTGTAAAACTGAAATTCATCGCAAATTGATAATTATCAAATTCAACCATGAGTAGAAAATATATTATTGGAAATGGGAATCCGGCAAACAATAATTATATTAATTATTTGCCGGATTCTATCAAGTAATTCTTTCTCTGCTGATCGGAGTTTTCGATATGGCTTTTGAATTCTTGATGATGCCCATTTGCCGATGGATCGACTTATTCTCCGATAACCTTCACCCAGTCAATAGGTTGTGGCCCGAGCATGAGCTCGGTCAATGCCCATACAAGCGCATCCATGCGGTTAGGTGAAGGATCACCGGGTAGCCAAAGACACATTTCATCTTCAAGGGCAGGGAAACTACCAACGTGATGGATCCGACCTTGCTCATACAGCGCGGCTATCGGCTCCGCTCTTGTCAACTTGCCTCTGCTCGTATGCACGAGAGTAATCGGCACGTTTGGATCGACCTGTCTGATGACTGCCTCAATCACGTCACCCCCATTATTCGCTTCAGCGATAATTCTATCGGCTTTATATTGATCAAATGCAGTGACCGCAGCTTTTGCCCACGTGAATGCACTCCCCTGAAGTGTTAAATCGGCTAATATGTATCCATGATCGCCACATCTGCCGGCGACAATAATACCCGCATCGTCGCCTGTACTTGTAACAGAGGGATCCACGGCAATGACTATTCTGTCTAAATCTGGTGCTTGCCGTACCCTGGCATTCTCAATATCCTTACGCGTCAGTTTAACAATACGGTCATCATTCATTGAATCCTCCTATAAAAACTTTATTCAGTGACGATCAACATAGATTTCCATGGGAATGATGCTAACTCAAATCCATAATTATTTTCTCAAGCGATGAGGTGCTTAACTTCAAACATTCGTATAGCAAGAAAAAGACTGTGGCAAAGTCAGGTACCACAAAAATGGAAATCAGGAGAGTAAATGACTAAAATTTTAAGCCAGTCTGCTGGGGGAAAAGGACACACAGAGGGACACCCACTTTCATCAAGAATTTTACATCTGAGCATACGGTAATTTTCGTATTTATCAGATGAATGGACTAACCGTTCTTATGTGACTGGAATATGTCCACATTATCCCTAAGGATTCACAAGGGTGTGATTTTCTAGGATTCTGTTTCTGTCTCTGCTTCCTAGATGGAGAGAGTGATTCTCTTTGACCTTGGCCGATGTTTCCCATATAATCATAACCAGGTTTTACCGGTATTCAAACAAGGAGAACTAAATTGTATTTCAAATCATGGAATGCTTGCCTATCAGTCTTAATGGTCATCTTGATCACCTTATGTGTTCCTTTCACTTCTCAAGCCGTTTCATCAAAGAAAATTACAAAAACGAAGATCATAAAATTTGTTCCACCAATTCCTTCAGAAAAACGAGAAGGTTCCTGCTGGACCAATTCCAATATCATTCAGCGGTCAGATGCCTGGCGATGTATGATAGGCAATGAAATCTTTGACCCATGCTATATCGCCCAGGACAAAACAACCATTGTCTGCGACTCCAAACCCGACATTGAAAAACCGACAGGATTTGTCCTCAAGCTTACCCAACCACTGCCAGAACCTGATAAAGTCGTAGTTCCTTCTTCATCGGCATCTATGATTGAACTGGAAGATGGAACCGTTTGTGATGCCATCTCCGGTGCATCGGCTGCTACAGATGGTATCAGAACGGAGAGGATCAGCTATTCTTGCCGAATGAGCAGTAAGAATATGGTTATCTTTGGTGATTTAATACCCGGAAAAGTCTGGATCGCGGAAAAAGGCATACTCGTTGAACAGAAGACAAATGATGATCTGCCACCCATGTTGGTAAAGGATCTTCGGAAGGTGAAAATCAGGACCGCCTGGCAGTGATATAAAGTGATTCTGCCCCGGTTTAGGAAGTATTGGTATCACATAGGCATTTTTCTTTTTTACAGAAAGGAGTAATATCATGAAGCCTGTAACAACCATTGTCGTTCTCCTTTTATTGGTCATATCCATAGCGCAACTTATGAGACTTATTTTTCAGGTGGAGATCATTGCGGCAGGATTTCACGTTCCGGTTTGGTTGAGTATCTTTGGGGTTATCATTCCGGCCATACTGGCTTTGCTGCTGTGGAGGGAGAATAAATAATAGCTTCCGATCAAGCTCGCACTGATGAGAAAATTTTTATTTAAAAAGGACATTTCAAAAAATGAACCAGCAAGACAGACCTTACATCGACAGCAACGGAACCATTGTCATCCCTTTTAACATTGATCAGAAATATCACCCCTGGAATGGTGGCCAGCCCTTATCGGTTACTTTACAGGAGATCAATGCACCGAAAGACATTTGGAGTAAGTATACCGAGAAACCATATCCTGGAAATCCGTCTTGATTTGGAATTATTAGCTCGGAAAAGAATTACTTTAACAACTTGAAAAGAGTTGTTTCCACAGTGTGAAGCACTATCTGCAACTGACGTGAAGGCACGGGTTTCCAATTCTCTATGAAGCATAAGCTGCTTGAATTTGTTATTTTCTTTGCCCTGTCATTAATATTGCCTGCCTTCAGCAGCGCCGAATTCGTCGTTTCCACGGAGAATGTTCCACAAATCTCGGATCATTTTGACGGTACGCTGTACTTCAATCCAGGCGATCCGGAGTTCACCAACCAGGTTCCCGGTCAAGAAAAAAAACGAATTGGATCTCGATGGTTCTGGCACTGGTTATTTGGCAACGATTGGCCTGAATGGCCGGCATTAAAGCATATCAATCCCGGGTCGCCACCTGAAAAACGCTTAAAGAAAGATGTTATCCGTGTGACGCCTATCGGGCACTCGACTTTTCTCATTCAAACTGATGGAGTCAATATTCTGATTGATCCAATCTGGTCGGAACGATGCAGCCCCGTGTCTTGGGCTGGCCCAAGGCGGCACATGGCCCCTGGTATCCGGTTTGAAGATATGCCCCCAATTGACGTTATCCTCCTCTCTCATAATCACTATGATCATGTTGATCTACCCACGTTGAGTCGCTTTGCAGATAAAGGAACTAGCCGTGCGATCGTGCCGATGGGCAACCTGGATCTTGTCAAGAAATCAGGCATTCCTGTTGTGGATGAACTTGATTGGTGGCAGTCGGTCCAATTATCACCAAAGGTCACGATAACTCTTGTTCCCGCCCGACACTTTTCATTACGCACTCTATGGGATCGCAATAAAGCCCTTTGGGCGGGTTTTGTCATTTCAGGGCCGTCAGGGAATATTTATTATGCAGGAGACACAGGATATGGACCGCATTTTCGTGAGATCAAACAACGGGTCGGCCCGATTAAAATTGCAATTCTTCCCATTTCACCTTTCCGTCCCAAGCAAGCCGAACAACCTCTTCAGGTAAATCGTTACACGGTCCACATGGGACCTGAAGAAGCTGTCAGAGCCCATCTGGACTTGAATGCTGAGTTGAGCATTGCAGCCCATTTTCAGGTGTTTCAGCTCGGGTTCGATGGATTTGACGACGCGGTAAAAGGATTGAAATCAGCATTGCATGAGAGGAATCTGAAGTCTGACGTTTTCATTGCACCAACGCCTGGCGAAGCCATAGACGTATTTGGATTTTAAATCATTCATTTTTAACCTTTTTCCCTATGACCTTGATTAACATTTTTACTATGCTCAAGACCAGATTTTACCGATGAAAAAACAACAGGAGGGAATAAATGAACAAAGCTGATTTGATCGAAGAAGTGGCAAAGGTTACATGCAGCAAGAAAGAAGCGGTGTCGGCATTGGACGCAATACTGGCGGCAATTCAGAAAACGCTTAAAAAAGGCAACGATGTTACGCTTGTTGGATTTGGCACATTTAAAATCAGCAAAAGGAAAGCCCGCCTGGGCAGGAACCCCCAGACCGGTAAGGCTATTAAAATAGCCGCAAAGAAGGTTCCTGTATTCAAAGCTGGCAAAGGTTTGAAAGACGCTGTTAAATAGACCAGCCATACACCATATCTTGATCTGTTCATTGAGTCGTCTCATGTTTCGATGGGACGGCTTTTTTTTTGTGCAGGCCTGCACATTTCACGGATAACAGGTTGAATGGCGCATGTTCTGTCGGGCAAATTTCCATGATTATGCTGGTGTGATGTTCTTCCTGAAAGAAGCAGATCGTCATCATTATCGAATATGCAAGACTTTAAACCGGAATAGACACAGTGTTGCACTAAAACAAGCATTGACAACGCCCCCAAACATTTTGTGGACATGATTTTCTGGACAGACAAGACCTCATTTCCTATATTTCATCTTACATTAGGACGTTTTGTAATCTCGAGACGATCTTACAGAGGGAACCTTCAGGACAACAACGATTCAATCCAAATGGAACATTCATTTACCCTGGATCTAATACGCCAACCTTTGGCATTGATAGCTTACAATAGAGCTTGACAGACAAAGGCTTCAACGGGTAAGTCTTTATCAACATCTAGAGGCATGAAGAAGCCAAAATTTGTCGTGAATTGTGTTTATATAATCCGATAGGTCTTAGGGTAAACCATGCGAGGGGGCTTAGA